>DASVEH010000127.1:0-3525 GCA_036380655.1 Candidatus Limnocylindria bacterium
CGGTCCGACCACCGGCGGAGTGCTGCTCTCGTTCGAGACGGCGCGCCAGCTGGGTGGCTCGGTCCGCGCCGCCTTCGCGGAGCCGCTGGCCGATGGCACCCGCGTACTGCGCCGCGGTTGGACGATCGACCCCGGCGAGCGGGTGGCGCTCGTGGACGACATCCTGACCACGGGTGCCTCGCTGGTCGAAACGGTCGACGCGGTCCGAGCGGCCGGCGTCGAGCCCGTGGCCGCATCGGTCATGGTCGATCGGTCCGTGGAGCCGGTCGACATCGGCCTCCCGCTGCACTCGCTCGGCCGCATCGAGATTCCTTCCTGGGAGCCGGAGGCGTGCGGGCTGTGCGCGGCGGGCGTCCCGTTGCGAAAGCCCGGCACCAGCGCGTGAGGGCGGCGGCCGTCCTCGCCGTGCTCGCCTAGCCCCTTGCCCCGCCGGTGAAGTTCCACGACGCCAGGTGCAGCGAGGGCACCACCCACGAGCCGACTCCGAACGTCGCGCCGCCGATGAGCCTCGCGTCGGACCCCACGCCGAGAACCTGTCCCGGCCCGAGCGCCTCGAGGAACGACTGCGTGAAGCGCAGGTTCGTGACCGGGCGCACGATCCGCCCATCCTCGATCAGCCACACCCCGTTGCGGGTCAGGCCGGTCACCACCTGCGTCCGCGGGTCGAGGATGCGCGTGTACCAGAAGTCGGTCACCAGCAGGCCCCGCTCGACGGCGCCGATGAGCGCATCCTCCGTGGACGACCCGGCCTCGAGCACCAGGTTGGCCGGCAGCACGCCGAACGTTCCCAGCCCGGGGACGGCGTTGCCGGTCGACTCGGCGCCGAGCGCCTTCGCCGTCCGCCGATCGTGGACGAGGCCCGCCGTCACGCCCTCGCGCACCAGCTCCACCCGCCGCTTGGGAGTTCCCTCGGCGTCGAACGGCACGCCGACCGAGGAGGGATGCGACACGTCATCCGCCAGTGAGATGGCCGAGTTGAACTGCTTCTCGCCGATGCGCGCGAACGATCGCCCCTCCTCGACCGCGCGTCCGTTGAAGCCGTACAGCGCGAGGAAGCCGAGCATGTTGACGACGCACGACGGCGAGAGCACCACCTCGTAGCGGCCGGGGTCCAGGTCGGTCGCGTCGGCGGCATCGCGTGCTCGGCGAGTGGCCTCGGCTCCGATGGCCGCGCCGTCAAGGTCGGCCAGCCGCACCGACGCGGCGCGACCGCTCCCGTCCGCGGTCCCGCTGCGGGCGATGCCGTCCAGCATCGCCACGCTGGCGCGTCCCGTCAGCCGCTGTCCGGCCGAGTTGGCGAACGCCACAGACTCGCCTGACGTCGAGCAGAAGCCGGCCGTCTCGAGCCCATCGGCGGCCGCGACGAAGGCGCCGACCCGCGCGGCCCGTTCGGCGGGCTCGGCGTCGGCGGTTGCGGCGTCCCAGTGCTCCACCGACGGAGCCGGATCCGCCGGAGCCAGGCCCGGCCACGCAGGATCGATCGGCCGCAAGCGCGCGGCGTCGAGCGTGGTCCGCGCGAGGCGGTCGAGCGCGTCGTCGTCGGTCTGGTTGGCCGCCGATTCGGCGACGCGCCCGTCGAGGGCCACGCGCAGCCGAACGCGCCGAGCTAGGTCCGCCACGTTCTGGTGGATGAAGCCGGTGGCGAAACGGGTCAGCGCATCGATCCCCGAGGTGACGGTCACCTCCGCCTCCGCCTCGGCGGGGACGCGGGCGAGGATGCGCTCGCACAGGTCGAGCAGCTCGTCGCTCATCCGGTCACCCCCACCCGGACGCCGCGGAAGCGACACGGGACCGACGGATGCCCGGTGTGCCCGATCTGGCCCGGCTGGCCCTTGCCGCAGTTCGGGGTGCCCCAGAAGGTCCACTCGTCGCGGTTGCCGAGCATGTCGAGGCTCTGCCAGAAGCGCGGGCCGATGCCGGTGTAGGTCGGGTTCTTGATCATGCGGCCGCGCCTCCCGTTCTTGATCTCCCAGCCGATCTCGCAGCCGAACTGGAAGTTGAGGCGCTTGTCGTCGATCGACCACGAGCGGTTGGTGTCGACCAGGATGCCGTCGTCGGTCGCGGCGATCATCTCCTCCAGGCTGCCCTCGCCCGGCAGGAGGCCGACGTTCGTCATGCGCACCATCGGCAGCCGGTTATAGCCGTCGCCGCGCACGGCTCCGCCAGATTCGGCGAGGCCCGCCAGGGCGGCGGAGTCGCGACCCGAGAGCACGCCGACCCAGATGCCGTCGCGCACGATGTCGACCGGGTGGGCGGGTGTCCCCTCGTCGTCGTACCCGAATGAGCCGAGGGCGCCGGGGAGGGTCGCATCGGCGGTGACGTTCATGAGCTCGGAGCCGAAGCGCAAGGACCCGATCTGCGCGAGGTCGAGCCAGGAGGTGCCCGCGAAGGCGGCCTCCCAGCCCAGGATCCGATCGAGCTCGACGGCGTGGCCGACCGACTCATGGATCTGGAGCGCCATCTGCTCGGAGCCGATGATGAGGTCGACCGCGTCATGGCTCGGGCAGGCGGGTGCGGTCAGCAGTGCGCGAGCTTCCTCGGCGATCCGCGCCGCGTTGCCCGGCAGGTCGAGCTCCCGCACGAGCTCCCAGCCGCGGGTGCCGTATTGGCCGCGGATGCCGGGGTAGCTGCGTCGCTGCGTCTCGCTCTCGCCGTTGGCGGTCGCGTTCATTTGCGCGCCGCATTCGACGATGTGCTGGTCGATCCGGTGGCCCTCGCTGCTGACCAGCCACTTCCTGGTATCCCAGATGTCGTACCCGGCGAGAGCGGTGTCGGCGCCGTGCTCCTTCATGGTCCGCGTCACGCCCACCAGCAGGTCGCCCTTCTCGCCGAGCGGGACCGCCAGCGGATCCTCGCGAACCTGGTTGGCCCAGCTGTCCTGGCGGACCTCCACGGGGGTGAGCTCCAGGGCGGGTCCCGCCACCGATGCGCTGGCGCGGGCGATGGCGGCTGCCTGCGCACCTGCCTGCCTGGCCGATGCCGCCATCAGGTCAGCGGTCGAGGCGAATCCCCAGCCGGAGCCGATGAGCGCGCGGACGCCGATGCCGACCGAGGCCTCCTGGCTCAGCTCCTCGATCTCGCCGTTGCGGGCGGCCATCGACTCGTGCCGGCGATCCATGACGCGGGCATCGGCATAGCGAGCGCCGGCGGCGAGGGCCGCCTCCACGGCGGCTTCGGCGTAATCGAACATCGATCAGATGGTAGTGCGAATCGACGGAGGCATGCGATCGACGACCCGCGGTCGCTGGGCCTGGCCGACCCCGTCAAGCCGGCGGCCGACTCCACGACTTCACGATGTCACGACATCCCGCGGGAGGCCTGCTTGGCTCGATTGCGTCAGCTCCTGGTCGGCTCAGTCCGTTCGCCCGGGTCCCGCCGCGATCCCGCCGCCCGGTCGGTGTGCCGCGTCGGCGCGCTCGATCGGCTCCTGCCAGTTGATGTCGGTGATGCGGCCCGGCGGAAACTCGCCATCGGCGGGCACGATCCCCTCTTCGGCCTCGAGCGGAATCCCGATCGGCGCCACCA
>DASVEH010000128.1:0-4443 GCA_036380655.1 Candidatus Limnocylindria bacterium
GCTACCTGCGGGGCGGCTCGCCGGACATCCTGGCCGACGTGCTCGACCACAACTTCCCGGACGTCGTGAGCCTTGCATTGCTGGAGGCGGAGCTGTGCCGCCTGCGCGCCGGCGGCTGGCGAGACGCGCCGGTCCTGGATCCACGCGGCATGGCGCTCGAGCTGCTGCGGGCGGGCGCGGTTGACGATGCGCTCGAGCTCGTCGAGACCGCCCAGGCCGTGACGAGCGATCCGGCCGAAGCGAACGCGCTGCGGCGGGTCGCCTCGAGGTTGCTCATCGCGCTCGGCCATGTCGATCGAGCCGAGCAGCTGTGGCAGCTCGGGACGCGGCGCGCCTCGGTCGACGCCGCTGGTGCCTGGATCGAGGTGGCGCGCATCCGGGAACGGCACCGCGGCGACCTGGCGGGGGCGATGGAGGCAGCCGCCGCCGCGTCACGGGTCCTCGATATCGCCTTCGCCCTCGGCCGTGGCGGCTCGATCCTCGAGGTCGGCCGGACGCGGATCGCCGTCGAGCGTCGCCTGCGTCGCCTGCGTCGCTGGGTTGCGGCCGCAGAGCGTCGCTCCGCGCGGGAGGCGGCCCAGCGCCAGCGGGAGCGGGCCCGGGTCGCCTAGCCCCGCCGCGATTCGAGGACGCTGATCACCCGGTCCGTGGCGAGGTCCGCGGCCGCCGCGGGGGGAACCCCGCGGGCGAGGTTCACGGCCAGGCCCGCGCCGAACGTGTCGCCGGCACCCACCGCCGAGACGCCGGTCACGACCCGCCGGGGGACGCTGGCCACCAGGCGGTCGGCCGCCGGGTCGTCGAGCAGGTAGCCCTCGATGCCGAGGGTGACGACGAGGATCGGCTTCGGACCGAGCAGCGACCGGAGCTCGGCAGCCTGCGCGAACGGGTCGCCCGGCGCCTCGATGAGATCCTCGGTGCTGACAACGATCACGTCCGCGTCGGATGCGACGCGCCGCTGATCGGCGGAGAGCGAGCCGAGGGCCAGCGGCAGCACCTCCTCGCCCTCGATCAGCTGTCGCAGCCAGCCCTGGATGAGGAGGACCACCGCGCGGGGCGCCATGCCGTCGCGCAGCGCATCCACCAGGCCCGGCTCGACCTCGTCCGCGATCGGCGCAACGAGCGCCACGTCGGGCCGGGGCAGCTCGTGGAGGCCATCGGAGGTGATCGGCCGCGCGCGCGCCTCCAGGACGAGGACGCGGACGCCGTCGCGCTCGTGGTGGCGGTAGACGGTCGTGGCGGGCACGCGCTGGTGGGCGAGGGTGCCGAGCTCCGCGAGGCGCGTCAGGCCATCGCGGGCGGCAGGCTCATCCCCGGCCACGGTCAGCGTCGTCAGGCCCGCGCCCTCTGCGCGAATGGCGAGTCCGGCGTGCAGGACGGATCCGCCGGGCGCCTCCGACCCATCGGTGAAGCGGTCGATGGTCAGGCCGCCCACGATCAGGGCCTCGGTCACCGGTCTATCATCGGCGCATGCCACGCTACTTCTACGAGCTCCATGAGGGGGCGACCGACCTGATGACCGATGCGCTCCTCGTTGCCGAGCGCGACCATACCCCAGAGGAGTTCGCCTCGATGGTTCGCGCCGCGCGGGCCGCGATCATCGAGACCTTCGAGGAGGACACCCTCGTCGAGGCGGTCGCCCGCGAGCTCGAGCGCAGCCACGGCTTCACGTACATCAGCGACGAGAAGCTGCGGGCGAGCATGAGCGTCGGGATGGACGACGAGGACACGTACCTCGTCGAGCAGAGCGACGAGTTCCGCAGCATCGTCGCCGAGCTGGAGCGTTCCTAGGCGCCGCGATCCTCGCCTGCGCTAGCGCGCGACGTTGAAGAGCACCTCGATGACGTCCCCGTCGCGCACCTGGTAGGTCTTGCCCTCCTGGCGCAGCGTTCCCCGATTGCGGGCCTCGGCCATGGAGCCCGCGTCGAGAAGCTCGTCGACGCCGATCACCTGCGCGCGGATGAAGCCCCGCGCCAGGTCCGAGTGAATGGCGCCGGCGGCGTCGACCGCCGTCGAACCACGCCGGAGCGTCCAGGCGCGGCACTCGTCCTCGCCGGCGGTGAAGAAGCTGAAGAGGCCGAGCAGTGCGTAGGTCAGCCCGATGACCCGGCCACGTGACGGCTGGGCGATGCCGAGGTCGTCCATGAAGAGGCGCGCGTCCTCCTCCGCCAGCTCGCCGATCTCCGCCTCGATCTTGCCGGCAAGCGCGGCGACGTCGGTGTGCGGCTGCGCGTATCGCTCCCGTCCGGCGGCCTCGAGGTCGGCGACCTCCGGAAGCCGGCCGTCGTCGATGTTGAGGACCACCAGCACCGGCTTCTGGGTCAGGAACCGATAGCCGCGCAGGAGGAACTCCTCGTCGTCGCTGAGCCCGAACGAGCGGATCGGGTGCCCCTCCGACAGGTGCGGCTCGATCCGATCGAGTACCTCCTGCTCGCGCTGCGCCTGCTCGCGCTCCGCCTGCGAGCCGTGCCGGCCCTGGGTCTTCAGCTTCTCGAGCCGCTTCTCGATGACGGTGAGATCGGCGACCGTGAACTCGAGGTCGAGGTTCTCCACGTCGCGCCACGGATCCGACGGGGACGGGCTGGCGGGATCCTCGAAGGCGCGGACGACGTGCAGGAGCGCATCGGCGTTGCGGATCTGGGCCAGCGTGTCCGGGTTGACGGTTCCCTCGCGAGCGGCACCGGCCGGAATGGCGACGTCGACATAGGTGACGTCCGCGTACGTCGTCTTCTTCGGCTTGAAGAGCGCCGCCAGCCGGTCAACGCGCTCGTCCGGCACCTTGACGACGCTCACGTTCGGCGCGGCGCGACCCCCGGAGAAGCTGCCGGTCTCGGCGTGCCCGCCGGTGAGCGCGTTGAAGACGGTTGTCTTCCCGCTGCCGGGGAGCCCGACGATGGTGACCTGCATCGGCGGCTAGTACCCCGCCGCCAGGTCGACCACGTTGCGCATCGGTCCACCCGCGCGGAAGGCTCGGAGGTTCTCGATGAAGAGGTCGACCGTGCGCTCGGCGACCCGGTCGGAAGCCCAGCTCGTGTGTGGGGTGAGGATCAGGTTGGGCGTGTCGTACAGCGGCGACTCGGGCGAGAGGGGCTCCTCGCCGAAGACGTCGAGCACGGCGCCGCCGATCCAGCCCGACGCGAGGGCGCGCCGCAGCGCGATCTCGTCGATGAGCCGCCCGCGGGCGATGTTGATGAGCCAGCCGTCCTCGCGCATCCTGGCCAGCTGGTCGGCGCCGATGAGCCCGGCGGTCTCGTCGGTGAGCGGCGCCGCCACGACCACGATGTGGCTGGCGCCGAGGACCTCGTCCAGCTCATCGAGCCCGTGGAGCTCCACGTTGGGCGCATCGCCGGCGCCGCGCTCGGGGTGCCGGCGGGTGGCCAGCACGCGGCAGCCGAATGGGGCGAGCAGGCGCGCGAGCTCGACGCCGATGCTGCCGTATCCGACGATCCCGACCGTCAGCTCGCCCAGCTCGCGGCCGCGAAGGGGCTGCCACGTCCGCTCGCGCTGGAGCTCCAGCAGCTGCGGGAGGCGGCGGGAGATGGCCAGCGCCATCATCACGACGTACTCGGCGATCGGGCGGCTGAAGACACCGCGCGCGTTGGTGACGATGAGGTCCCGCTCGCGGACGATCGGCGTCGTGACGCGCTCGACGCCGGCCGCCGCGGAGTGGATCCAGCGCAGGCGGGACGAGCGCGTGACGACGTGGTCGAGCACCGATGCCGGCACCGAGCCGAGCAGGAGGACCTCCGCCTCGTCGAAGGCGGCGTCATCCGCGTCGCCGTGGATGTGCCCGTCGGAGGCGATTCGCGCGCAGCGCACGCCGTCGACGGCCTCGATCCTGCCCACCAGCTCGCGGGAGAGCGGCGATCCGAGGATCGGGGTCGCCAGGACGGTGAGGGTCGACGCCTCGCTCAGGACGCGGATCCCTCGACCCGCGCGATCCAGGTATCGGGGGCGCGGATCTCGTCGAGCGACGGGAGCAGCTCCGGCCCGCTCCAGACGCGGTTGAGGAACTCGCGCCCGCGTACGGCGATGACGCGATCGGCGAAGCGCTCCCCCGCCGCGTACTGCTCCATCTTCAGGTCGAGGCCTGTCAGCCGCATGATGGCCCGCTCGAGCGCCCCGCGACGCTCCCCGCGGCGCTCGAACCGATCGTGCAGCTCGGCGAACCCGGGCAGGATCCTGGCGCCGGCCGCGTTCATCACGTGGTTGGAGTAGCCCTCCAGCAGCGACATCAGGGCCTGGGTGCGGTTGAAGGTCTCGCGCTGCCCCGGCGTCAGGATGCGCTCGATCCAGTGGCCCTCGCCGCCGGCAAGCGCCTCGCGCACGCGCCCCATCAGGCCGCCCGACTCCGCGGCCAGCTGCTCGACCGTCTCCGCCACCAGGCCCGCGAAGTAGGGCCTCAGCCAGGCGTGCGCCTCGAACTCGAATGCGTGGGTTGCCTCG
>DASVEH010000129.1:0-2087 GCA_036380655.1 Candidatus Limnocylindria bacterium
GACGATGAGGCACTCGAATCGGGGGCCTGGGTCGAGGTGCGCGGCGTCCTGGGCCAGGTCACCACCGGAGCGCAGCCCCTGCGCGGGTACCGGGTCTGGCCACGGAGTGCCGACGACCTTCGGGTCCTCGCGTCTCCCACCGGGACAGCCGCGACCGCCGCCAGCGGAACCGGATCCCGCGCCGGCGTGGACGGCGGTGGCGGCCTCGACGCCACGTCGGCGTCATTGGCAGCGGTCGGCAAAGCGGGCCTGGCCGACCTCCGCATCGGCGCCACCCTGGTGACCGGCGGATGGCCCGAGCTCGACGTCGCCGGCCTCCTCTGGGACGGCTCGCGCCTGGTCGGCATCGCACAGGGCTCCGCGGACCGCGTCGAGGACCTCCTCGATGGGCGTGCCCCGCCCCTGTCGCTCGAGCTGGTGGGCCTCCACGAGCTGGCGGGGGCCCAGCGACCCGGCATCAGCCTGGTGCGCCTCGGCCCAGGAGCCGATGACAGCGTGATCGGCACGGCGCCCGTCAAGCCTCCTTCCTCGATCCTGCCCCGGTCGGGCGAGGCTCCTCGGTGGGTTTCCCTCGTCGGCCATGTGGCGGCCGACGGTGGTCGCCCGAAGATTACGGTGGACGAGGCGACCATCCTCGTCGAGCGCCTCTGCCACGGCCGGGACGAGGGTTGGCCCGATGAGGTGGTCAACCTGGTCGGGATCGGAATGGCCGACCCGCCGCGCGTCCTGGTCGGCTGCGAAGGCGTTCGACCCGCCCCGGCGCTCGCGTTGGCGGCTCGGGTGATGGCCGCCGGTGCACCGGCGGGATCCGAGGTCGGCGAGCCCACAGGCTTCGACGCCCGACCTGCCGCCGGCGCTCGGGCCCTGGCCGTCGCCCTGCTCGTCGCTGGCATCGCGCTCGTCGTGGTCGGGGCACTCGTGGCCCACCGGTGGATGCCCGACGACCCCGAGGGTGCCGACCCGGTCGCGGAGCCCGCCGCGGACCCTCCACCGCCATCGCCGCAGCTCACGCTCGTACGCGTGCCGAACGAGCACGGTCCCTGAGCGTGGGCGAGCGTATACTCCCGCGCGTTCGAGCACGAGGAGGGACGTTTGTCACAGCCGACCCAGGCGGATGCACCGAGGACCGGGAATCGCCAGTACCACATTGCCCTCGAGGGCGGCGAGCTCGCCGAGCACGTCCTGCTGGTTGGTGATCCGGGCCGGGTAGCGAAGGTGGCATCGCGCTGGGACACGATCGAGCTCGAACGGAGCAATCGTGAGATCACGACGGCCACCGGCACCTACCGCGGGATGCGCATCAGCTGCATGTCGACCGGCATGGGCACCGACAACGTGGAGATCGTGCTCGCAGAGGTGATGGAGATCACCGAGCGGCCGACCTTCATCCGCATCGGCTCATCCGGCGCATTGCAGCCGGAGATCGACCTCGGCGACCTCATCGTGTCGACGGGGGCGGTCCGTCTGGAGAACACGACTGACTTCTACGTCCACCCCGGCTTCCCGGCGATCGCGCACCGCGACGTCGTCTGGGCACTCGAGGAGAGCTGCCGGCAGCTGGGGATCAGGTACCACGTGGGGCTGACCGCGACCGCAAGCGGGTTTTACGCTCCGCAGGGACGGGCGATGCGCACGCTCCCCGTTCGCTATCCTGAGCTCGCAGATGAGCTTCGCCGCCAGCGTGTGGCGAACCTCGAAATGGAGTCGTCGGCACTCTTCGTGCTGGCACACCTGGCGGGACTGCGGTCGGGGACCGTCTGCGCGGCCTACGCGCAGCGGACCGACGGCACGTTCCTCGAAGGCGCGGCGAAGGAGGCCGCGGAGGCACGCTGCATCGATGCCGGACTGGCCGGCATCCACCTGCTCTGGCAGGTCGACGCCGATGGTGGCGATTTCCTCGCCAGCCGCGGAGCATCGCTCGACCGACAGGCGGGGGGCTCTCATCCACCGTCCGGCGCATGATGCCGGCGATCAAGGGAGGCAAGTGAACCGATGGCGACCGAAGCCTACTGCGTCAAGTGCAAGGCAAAGCGCGAGATGCAGAACGAGAACAAGATCACGATGAAGAACGGCAAGCCGGCCACCGA
>DASVEH010000130.1:0-2260 GCA_036380655.1 Candidatus Limnocylindria bacterium
GACGGGCGGGTGACGAGCGCGGACGGCGGCGCCGTGGACCTGCGTGCCGAGAGCATCTGCTGCCACGGCGACACGCCGGGAGCGGTCGAGATCGCGGCGGCGGTCCGGCAGGGCCTCGAGGAGCGTGGCGTGACGGTGGCCGCGCCGCCCGCCCCGTGATCCGGCCGTTCGGCGAGGCCGCGCTCCTCGTCGAGCTCGCATCGGCCGACGCGGCGCAGGCGCTGGCCGCCGCACTGCGCGCGCATCGGCCGGCGGGCGTCATCGAGGCGGTGCCGGGCCTCTCCTCGCTGCTCGTCGAACTCGACCCCCTGACCGCGGATCCGGATCGCGTCGCGGAGGAGCTGGAACTGCTCATGGCCGCTCCGCTTCTGCCGGCGCCGCCGGGGAGGCTCCATACCATCTCGGTGAGCTACGACGGGTTGGACCTCGACGAGGTGGCCGCGCTCTGCGGAATCACGCCGCGGCGGGTGGCGGAGCTGCACGCATCGGTCGAGCTCAGCGTCCTGTTCTGCGGGTTCGCGCCCGGCTTCGCCTATCTCGGCGACCTGCCGCCCGACATGCGAGTGGAGCGGCTGCCGACGCCGCGCACGCGGACGCCACCAGGCTCGGTGGGCGTCGCCGGCTCGATGACCGCCATCTATCCTGCCGCGCTTCCGGGCGGGTGGCGGGTGATCGGCCACGCGGACGTGTCGCTGTTCGACCCCGGTGCGGAGCCACCGGCACTGCTGCTGCCGGGCGACCGCGTCCGCTTCGAGCCCGCATGATCGAGGTCATCGAGGCCGGGACGCTGACGTCGGTCCAGACCGCCGCCGGAAGGCCGGGCTGGCGTCATCTCGGCGTGCCGGTCGGCGGCGCTGCCGATCCCTGGAGCGCGCGACTGGCGAACCGGCTGCTCGGGAATCCCGACGGCGTGCCGGTCCTCGAGATCACCCTGCACGGCCCGCAGCTTCGGTTCGAGCGTCCGACGGCGGTCGCCCTGACCGGCGCCACGTTCGATGCGACGCTCGACGGGCTGCCGATGCCGTTTGGCGCCGGGCGTGTCGTGCGAGCCGGAGGCCTCCTCCGGGTCGGTGACGGCGAGGGTGCGCGCGGGTACGTGGCGGTCGCCGGGGGGATCGAGGTCGACCCCGTCCTCGGGTCGGCCGCCACCGATCTGCGCACCGGCTTCGGCGGCCACGAAGGACGAGCGCTGCGGGCGGGCGACCGCCTCCGATGCGGCTCGTCGCGGCCGGTGATCCGCCGCTGGGCGGGTCGAACCGCCTCCGGGCCGATCCGGATCGTGCCCGGGCCCCACCACGCGGCCGCGGTCGAGCGGGCGCTGACCGAGACGCCGTGGGTGGTCGGCGCCGAGGCGGACCGTGCGGGCCTGCGCCTCGACGGCGGCACGGTCGAGGCGGGGCAGCGGGAGGTGGCGTCGATGGGCCTGCCGGTCGGAGCGATCCAGGTGCCGGCGGACGGTCGCCCGATCGTCATGCTCGCCGATCGCCCCGTCACCGGCGGCTACCCGGTCCCGGCCTGCGTCATCCGGGCCGATCTCGGGCGCGTGGCACGCATGCGCCCCGGTGAGGCGATGCGATTCGCATCGGTCTCGCGGGAAGGAGCTCGGCAGGCGCTGCGGGCGGCCGAAGAGGAGCTCGCCGCCCTGGAGGATGCGGAACCGCCCCAGGACGACGAGCTGAGCTGGATGGGTGCCCTCGAGTGAGCGCTAGTTTTGGAGCTCGCCCTGTGGACGGAAGATGAGCCTGGTGGCTCCGTCGTCTCCCGCGACGTCGATGGCGGCGTCCTCGAGCGGACTGGCCAGCTCGGGGGCCACGAAGACCTTCAGGCCGTCCTGCTCGGTGACCTGATCGCCGTCCGCGGGCGCATCGGTGAATCCGAGGGCGATCGTGATCTCACCGGGTTCCGTCGACTCGGGAAAGACGCGCAGCCCGTACGTCTCGGGTACGTCCTGTCCTCGACGGAGCTCGGAGAGGAAGGTGGCCGCGCCATGGGTGATCTGAAGCACTGCTTCTCCTTGGGGAATGGGGGTACGGGCCGCCAGAGGCCCGCAAGTCCGATACCACCCCGGCCTCAGAGGAGCGAGCGCAGGGCCTCGAGGCTCAGGTTGCGTCCGGTCGTGACCACCGCGACGCGGCGGCCGGCTACGTCGAGCGTCGCGGGGCTCAACGCGGCGATCCCGAGCACCGCGCTCCCCTCGAGGAGCAGGTGGGGGACCTCGATCGCCCAGCGCATCGCCTCGGCGATCGCCTCCTCCTCGACC
>DASVEH010000131.1:0-11971 GCA_036380655.1 Candidatus Limnocylindria bacterium
AGGCGGCGCTCTTCCTGCTCGGGCGTGGCGCCTACCGCCCCGTGCTGTCGATCGTCTTCGACCTCGTCCGGATGTCGCCGAACTTCATGGCCACGCTGACTCTCTTCACGTCGCGGACGCCCCGCTTCCTGGTGACGCCGAAGGGCCGGATGGCCGCGAACCGCGGGCGGGTCGAGGCACCCGTCATGCTGCGCGCGTCCCTCGGCGCTTCGTTCGTCGGCGCCGCCATCTACGTGCTGCACCTCCTCGGCGTGATCACGATCCCGTACGCATCTGAATGGGCGGCGGCAGGGGCTTTCTTCTGGCTCGTCGTCAATGCCGGCCTCGTGTGGATCGCCATGCGCCGCGTTCGCTCGCTGCGCTTCGCCGCCGAGCGCCGCAGCGCGGTGCGGTTCGCGGTCGACATCCCCGGAGCCGTGGATGGCGCCGGCGCATCGGTCCAGGACGTGTCGGTCGGCGGAGCGCTGGTGGCGACTGCCGAGCCGCTCGTCGAGCGCGAGGCGCACCTGTTGAGCTTCGAGCTTGCGGGCGCCACGACGTCGCTGTGGGCCCGGATCCGTTCGTCACGGCGAGCGGCCACCGGCGAGTTCCACTACGCGTTCGAGTTCGAGCCCGGCCAGTTCCCGGCCAAGGGCGCGCTGGCCCGTACCGTGTTCGCGGGGCGCTACCCGGTCGCCGGCACCGTTCGCCAGGCGTGGAGTGACCTGCTGAGGCAGGAGATCGGCGCGCTGTCGCGTCGGTTCCAGCTGCGGGCGGCGCGTCCGGGGGTCGACCCCGATCAGCCGATGGGTGCTGTCGCCTGAGCACCCGGCGCCCCGCTGGGCACCGAGACGGGGGCCAGGTGGACCTCGACGGGGATGAGGCCCTCCTCGAGGGGCGCATCCGAGATGAGGGCCCAGGCAGCGTGTGACAGGTTCGCGATCCGCTGGTCGGCGGTGCCGACGTAGCACGGGCACGAATCGACGACCGGCAGGCTGACGCACCGGTCCGCACAGACGAGCACCATCGTCGGCTCGCCGTCGGGGATGCCGCCCCCGAGCTCCAGCGGCAGCGCCACCGTGGCCTCGCCCTCCCAGCCGATGCTCTCGCCGTAGCTGGAAGCAAGCCCGGTTGCGAGGCCGTCGATCGCCACCAGCGGTGGCCCGATGGGCGCCACGGGGCTGGCCGTGACCGGCGATCCGGCGAGGGTTCCGCCGGCTCCGCCTGCCAGGCTGCCGGCCGGGTTCCCGGCGAATGCGTACCAGTAGTCCAGCTTGCCCTCGAAATAGGGGCTGCGGTGGAGCCACGCCTCGGCGCCGTCGACGAGGCCGTGCGGCAGGCGGATGAGCCCTTCGGCCATGAAGTTCGGCTCGCTGGCGAACACCTCACCGTAGGGCAGGGTCGGATCGTCGAGGAGCGCGGCCACGAGGTGCGCGGCTCCCTCGTAGAAGTCGGTGGCGAAGTAGGCCGACGCGCCGAGGTCGACCAGCGGGCCGCGGGAGTACGCGCTGACCCGCTGCGCCGCCTTCTTCTCGTCGGCGGGCGTGTCGAAGCCCTCCGAGGCGCCCGGCGCATAGCAGGCATTCGAGTAGATCATCACCCAGCCGGGCGCGGGCCGTGCGTGCTCGGCGATCCAGCTCTCGCCGTAGTAGGCGAGCGTTCCGTCGCGCCACGAGTCGGCGTGGGTGCCCACCGCGTTCGGGCCGTTCAGGCCCCAGCCATTGGTGGTGGCCGGGTTGGGGTTGGCGGAGTACGGATTCGGTGATCCGACGCCGTGCCCGAGGTAGATGACGATGTTGGCGCCCTCGACCGCGGCCAGCACCTGCTCGGCGTTGGCGTTGGGGGAGTAGGCTCGGGCGACGCTCGCGCCTCTCGTTTCAGCGGCGGCGGCTGCCGCCTCGGCCAGGCTGAGGTAGACCGGCGTCAGTTCTCCGACGGGACCGACGATGACCGCGACCTTGATCGGAGTCGCGGCGGCCGCGGGCGCGGCGAAACCGAGACCGGCAGCCAGGATCGCCAGGGCCAGGACGATGACCGATACGTGACGCACGCACTCCCCCGGGGGCACAAGGGTTGTTGGGCAACAATTCGCAGCATCGCACTCCGGGGCGCTCGCGGCAAGAGGTTTTTCGCGCCGTCAGGCGCCCGCGGCCGCCTCAAGCGAGGGGTCGGAGCCGGTCGACCGAGCCGCGCCGGCATCCAGGGCCTGGAAAATGACCTCCGCCCAGGCGTCGTACCCGACCACGGATGGATGGAACCCATCGCTCGACAGCGCGTCGGCCCGGCCGGCGATGAGCCGCGGCACGCCCGACTGCAGATCGGCGAATGCGGCGCCCACGCGCGCGGCCTCGGCGCGGCTGATCGGCCGAAGGAAACGGGCGTACTGGTCGGCCAGGAAGATGAGAGGCTCGAGAGCCGGCAGGGCGCCGCGAAAGGCCGGGATGCCGGCCAGCACCATCCGGGCGGACGGCGCCTGGCGTCGCACCTCCTCGAGGGTGGTACGCAGGTCGGCGCGGAAGCGGCCCGGCGGCGTGTTGTGGGTGGCGTCGTTGGCGCCGATGACGATGGCCACGATTTCGGCGTCGCGCAGGAACGGCCCGCGGTCCTTCGGGCGGGTCTTCACGGTGGCGCGCGGCACCTGGTCGCGCGGAAGATCGGCGATGCGGGCGCCGGCCCACCCGAAGCTGACGACGCGGACGCTTCGGCGCTCGGCATCGGCGATTCGCCGGGCCAGCAGGTACGGGAGCGCGTCCTCCGGACGGCTGACGCCGACGCCGGCGGTGGTGGAGTCGCCGAGGACCACGATGTTGAGCCGCTTCGGATCGATCGGCGCGCCGTTCGACGGGTCGATGATGTGGTTGATCGCAAATCCTGGCCATCCCGGCAGGAACTCCATGCGGCGCATGCGCAGCACCTGCACGGCGACAAGCCCGGCGAAGGCGCCCGCGGCGGCACCGATCAGTCGCGCGATCGAGACGAGCCAACGGTCCATGCCTGCCACGCTAGCAAGTCGGTGGCCTTGACGCGAATCGCCACAATGCCTCGCGTGTCGACTGCGCCCTACGTGATCGTCAACCCGGCCGCCGGTCGCGGTCGGGCTCTGCGGTCGGTCTCGTGGCTCCGAGAGCGGCTCGAGCGGCGGCCCGAGGCGAGGTTGGAGCTGTCGCGTCGTGCCGGCGATGCGCGGGCCATGGCGGCCGAGGCGGTCCGGGAGGGCCACGATCGGGTCATCGCCATCGGCGGCGACGGGACGGTCCAGGAGGTCGTCAACGGCCTGCTGTCGAGCGGGGCGGCCACGGCCTCCCTCGGGATCGTCCCGCTGGGCTCGGGCAACGACCTGGCCCGCAGCCTGGCCCTGCCGACCGACCTGGCGTCAGCATGGCGATTGGCGATCGGGCATGGCACGCGGCCGATCGACGTGGCGCGGGCAAGCAACGGCGACGGCGAGCACCGCTGGTTCGCCTCGGCGGGCGGCATCGGCTTCGACGCCCAGGTCGCGGCCGCCATGGCATCCCGCCGCGGCTGGCAGTGGGGTCGCGCCGGATACCTGCTGACGACCCTGGCTGAGCTGCGACGCTTCGAGAACCGGAGGGTGCGGCTCGTCGTCGATGGCGAATCGGTGACGCGAGATGTCCTGTTCGTCGCCATCGCGAACGGCGCCTACTACGGCGGCGGTATGCGGATCGCACCCTCCGCCCTGCCGGACGACGGCAGCCTCGACCTGTGCGTGGTCGGCGACGTTTCGCGGCTCACCGTCCTGCGGCAGCTCCCGAACCTGTACCGCGGTACCCATGTCGACCATCCGGCGGTCGAGATGCGCGCCGGGTCGGTGATCGAGGTCGAGGGGGATGCGGGCACCCGGATCCACCTCGACGGCGAGCCGTTCGGCGGCCTTCCGATGCGGGTGTCGCTCACCCCTCGCGCGCTGGAGGTGGCCGGCTTCCAGTGAAATGTGGGCCCCCGCCGGAGCTCACGGTTGGGCGTCCGTCAAGCTGGTGGGTGTGGACCGATGGCGGTCACCCCGGCCCGGCGAAGCGCAGGGCCGGGGTGGTCGCGGCTACTCCCCGTATTCGGGGCAGAACGGGGCGGATGCGTCGTACGAGGACGACGTATCGCCGGTGACGGCACGCAGCGCGTCGATGCGGCCGTTGCCGAAGCACTCGTCGTAGCCGGCGAGGCCGATGTCGATCGCCGTCCCCTGGAGCAGGGCCTCGACCTTCGTCGGCGAGAGCTTCACGTCGCCATCGGTTCCGGCGGAGCCGAACTGGCTGACGATGAGGGCCGCCGCGCCGGCGGCGTGCGGCGATGCCATGCTGGTGCCCTGGATGCAGCCGTAGCTGCCGCCGGGGAGCGTCGAGAGGATCGTCGTGCGGCAGTCGCCGGTCGTGCCGGCACCGCCGGGAGCGGCGACGTCGACCTTGCCCGTGCCGTAGTTCGAATAGCCGGCCTTCTGCGAGTCGGGACCCAGCGAGGCGGTCCCGATGACGCCCTGCGTCTCGGCCGGCACGACGGCGCAGTCGTTCGAGATCGGCTGGCCGGCGTCATCGGTCGGATGCGCCAGGTCCTGGTCGGAGTTGCCGAGCGCGGCAACCGGGGTCACGCCCTGGCTCCTCGCGTACTGCATGGCCCGCTCGACGGCCTGCCGGAAGGCACGCTGCGTCTCGTCCGAGCTGCACTTGAACTCCGTCGATTCCTGGAAGCCGTCGTCATCGACGAAGAAGCTCATGTTGATCACGTCGAACCGCTGGTCGCCGGCGTAGGTCACGCCGTCGATCACGGCGGAGGCGTAGCAGAGGCCGCTCGCGTCGCAGACCTTGACCGGGACGAGCGTCGCATTCGGCGCGACGCCAACGATGCCGAGCTGGTTCGCCTGGGCCGCGACGGTTCCCGCCACGTGCGTGCCATGGAAGCCGTTGTCGCTGCACGGAACGGGGGTCCCGACGCCGGGACCCATCGGCACGAAGACGATCGAATTGCGTCCGCGGGCGCAGTCGACGTTGGTGAGCTCACCGTCGACGACGAAATCGGGATGGGTGGCGTCGATGCCGGTGTCGAGGATGCCGACGTCGACGCTTCGGCCGCCGGACTGGAGGTCATGTGCCTGCGGGGCGCGGATCTGCATCATGTCCCACTGGAGGGCTTCCAGCGGGTCCGCGGTCTGCTCCGGGCCGGCGCCCGGGACGTCCTCGGCCGACAGGACGGTCAGCTCGCCCGAGGCGACCGCCTCGTCATAGGAGGACAGGGCCTTCCAGCTGAAGTCCGGAGCCGCTTCGGCGACGAGGTTGGATGCGGCGATGAGGGACGCGGCCTCGGGGGTGGCCGTCACGAGCAGCACGCCGATCTGGTCGGCCAGGTCCACCTCGATGGTGGCGCCGGTCGCCGTCACCGCCTGGCGAGCCGCGGCGAGGCTCAATGCGTCGCTGCCGCCGACCTGGAATGAGCCATCCGAGCCGACCGTGCCGTTCAGGACAACGAGGTGGCCGGAGGCCTGGCTGGCCGCGTCGGCCAGCGCGGCAGGCCTGACGAGCGTGAGGCCCATCAGCAGCGACGCGACGAGGAGTGCCACGAGAGCAGCCGGAAACGCCGCCACCGGTAGGGGGGCGGTGTGCGATGAGGGTCGCATGTCGGTTCGGAGTCCTCCAGGATGCAATGGGGTGGGCGTGAGTCACCGGGCCGCGCGGCGTCTCCGGGACCGAGCGCGCAAGGCGGCAGACGCCATGCCAGACGGCTCGCGCCGAGCGTGAGGCGGTCCCCCGGGCGACCGACTTTCGTACAAAACCGGCACGCCGCGTGCACGTGGACGTCGGGGGCTGGGGTCGGCAGGGAGGGTCCATTTGCGACGGATCGCGGTGTCTGCGCTGCGCGAGCGGATAGGCGACGTGTTCAACCACGTCGCCGTGCGGCGGGAGCGGATCGTGCTGACCCGCCACGGCCACGAGCTCGGCGCGATCGTGCCGATGGAGGACCTCGAGCGGCTCCGTGCGCTCGATGCCGGCGAGGAGGATGAGGGGCCGTTGACGCCGTACCGGACCAGCTGGCGGCGGCTCACCGATTCGATCCACAAGCGCCACTGACCGGCGCCCGCTCACTGGAGCCACTGACTGACGCACTGCGACTCGCTAGGCTACGTGCCGTGGACGAGCAGCCGCCGAAGAGGGGCACGCGCGTGGTCGGGCGGCGCAACGCGCACATCGGGACCGTCGATGCCGTGTTCGCGGACTACCTGCTCGTGCGCACGTCCGGGCTGATTCCGATCGATCTGTACGTTCCGCGCCCAGAGGTGACGGCCGAGGGGAATCGTCTGCGGGTGGACGGGACCCCGGCAGAGGCGCATCAGCGCTGGCACCGCCCGCTCAAACGCGCGCCCCATGACTGATTGGAGGCCGCGCGCGAGCGCTCTCGTATCGGTCTTGCAGTACGCTTAAGCCACCATGGACGACGCCGATACCATCCAGCCGCTGAGCCCGCGGCCGCGCTACGCCGCCGGCGATGCCGAGGCCTTCTTCGCGCACGTCGGATCGGGCGGGAAGGTCGAAGCCGACGACTGGATGCCGGACGAGTACCGCGCCGCGGTCCTCAAGTTCGTCGAGATGCACGCCAACTCGGAGCTGATGGGCGTCCTGCCCGAGCGCGACTGGATCATGCGTGCTCCCACGCTGCGCCGGAAGCTGGCTCTGACGAGCAAGATCCAGGACGAGGTGGGGCACGCGCAGCTTCTCTACCGCGTCGCCGAGGACCTGGGCAAGCCGCGCGCGGCCATGTTGCAGGACCTCCTGGACGGTAAGACGAAGTTTCATAACGTCTTCCACTACCCGACCCGATCCTGGGCGGACGTCGGAATCATCGCGTGGCTGGTGGATGCCGCAGCGATCGTCTCTCAGCAGGCGCTGCGCGACTCCTCCTACGCCCCGTACGCGCGCACGATGAAGAAGATCTGCTGGGAGGAGTCGGTCCACATCATGCACGGGCGCGACGTCGTGCTGACCCTCATGAACGGGACCGATGCGCAGCGCGCCATGGTCCAGGAGGCGCTGGACCGATGGTGGGGCCCGCTCATGCAGATGCACGGTCCGCCGACCGACCCGGCAAAGGACAAGGACCTCCACTGGGGCATCAAGGCCAAGAACAACGAGCAGCTGCGGCAGGAGTTCCTCTCCATCTACGTGCCGCGCATCCGCGAGCTCGGCCTGCGCATCCCCGACGAAGCGCTCGCCTACGACGAGGCCAGCGGGCGCTGGGCCTACACCGAGCCTGACTGGGCCGAGCTGAAGGCGGTCGTCACCGGTCACGGCCCGGCCTCACAGGAGCGCCTCGGCTTCCGTCGGGTGAGCTTCGCGGAGACCCAGTGGGTCCGCGATGCGCTCCTCGGGACCGCGACGGCCGCCTGATCCGGCCGGCCCAGTGGCGGCCGATACATCGCTGATCTGGCGCCCGGGCGGTGGAGGGGGCGTCGCCCGTTCGATAGCTCGGTTGGTCCCGCGCCCGAGAAGTCGAACACAGCCGCTTCGGGAGACCGTTTCACCGATACATCGGCGAAGCGACGGCTGGCAGCCGGCTCGGGCCTGATTCGACCGATACATCGACGCATGCAGGCCGTGCCCACGGTGCGCCACGCCCGATGCGGGGGTACCCTTCCGTCGTGAGCACGACGAACGCGGAGCGCGTCTGGGAGGTCTTCCGGCAGGAGGACGAGGGCGATCCGATGATCCACGCCGGCAACGTGAATGCACCGGACGAGGAGCTGGCGATGCACTACGCCCGCGAGTTCTACGGCCGCCGCGGCGAGTCGCATCGGCTCTGGATCGTGGCGCGCGAGGCGATCACCGAGCTGGATGACACGGACCTGCTCAAGCCGCCGCTTGATCGGTCGCACAAGAAGCCGGGCGGCTACATCATCAAGCACAAGCTGGAGGCGGCGAAGGCACGCGCGGCCGGAGGAGCGGGGGAGTGAGCGCGTCCGCGCCCGTGAGCCTCGACCCCGCGGCCCGAGACGGGCTGGCGGAGCTCATCCTGAGCGTCGCCGACGACGAGTTCGTCATCGGCTTCTGGGACTCCGAATGGACCGGCATTGCGCCCATGCTCGAGGAGGACGTAGCGACCAGCTCCATCGCGCAGGACGAGATCGGTCACGCGCGCGCCCTCTACGAGCTGGTGGCGACGATCACCGAGGACGACGCCGACCAGATCGCCTTCGGGCGCGACGCCGCGGAATATCGCCATGCCGCGCTGCTCGACCACGGGCGCGGCGACTGGGCATTCAGCGTGGCGCGGCGATGGCTGTACGAGACCGCGGATGCGGTACGGCTGTCAGCCCTCTCGCGCAGCACCTGGGAGCCGCTCGCCCAGCTGACCGCCAAGATGCGCCGGGAGGAGACGTACCACCGCCTGCACGCCGACGCCTGGCTGCGCCGCCTCGCCGACGGGCCGCCCGACGTTCGCGATCGGCTGGCGGATGCGCTCCGGCGCTTGTGGCCGGATGCGCAGGATGTCTTCGCGCCGCTGGCCGCCGAGGATGACCTTGTCCGCCGCGGCCACCTCGCGGAGGCCATGCGCGCTCTCCACGCGACCTGGGAGGCCGAGGTCCGGCCGGTGCTCGAGCCGATCGTCCCCGGGCTCCCGGCAGCCGCTCCACGAGCGGATGGCCGCAGACGCCGCACGGATGACTTCCGATGGCTGCACGGCCAGTTCACCATGGTGGCGCGCTCGGAGGTCGGGGCGACATGGTGAGCGGGGCCGTCGTCGATCGGCGAACCGAGCGCGTCTGGCAGGAGCTGGAGCGGATCGCGGACCCGGAGATTCCGGCGATCAGCCTGGTCGACCTCGGTGTCATCGGCGACGTGCGGTTCGAGGGCGAGCGCCTCACCGTGGACCTGCTTCCGACCTTCGTCGGATGCCCCGCCGTCGGCGTGATGCAGGAGCAGATCACCGAGCGGCTGACCGCGCTCAAGCTTGCCGACGAGGTGGCGGTCAGGATCTCCTTCGATCCGCCCTGGACGAGCGACCGCATCACCGATCGGGGACGTGAGCGACTGCGTGCGGGCGGCTTCGCCCCGCCGCCAGCGACGCCGGGCCCGGAGCTGATCGGCCTCGACGAGCTCTCGGTCCTGCCGATCGCCGAGTGCCCGTACTGCGGCTCGCGCAACACGACGCTCGACAACCCGTTCGGGCCGACGCTGTGCCGCGCCATTTATCACTGCGCGGACTGCCGGCAGCCGTTCGAGCAGTTCAAGCGCGTCTGAGCCCGCTGGCGTGGCGATTGCACCAGGACTCGCCATGATGGATCGAGAGAACCCCCAGGGCCCTGGTCAGGGACCGCTCGACAGGCCGGAGCGGGACGTCGATGACCCGATCGGCGACAACGCCTACCCGGGTGGTGGCGGGATGACGCCGCCGACCGGTGACATGGACGACCCGATCCCGGAGACCGGCATGCCCGGCGAGCCCGAGCTCGACGAGCCCGACCCGGACGCCGCCGCGTCGTAGTGACCGCCAGCGTCATGCGCTACCCTTCGGCGCATGGCAATCGACGCTGACGAGACGCTTTCGGACGCGGGCGCCGCGCTCTCATCGGGGACCGAGGATCGGCTCGCCGCCATGCGCCACAGCGCGGCGCACATGATGGCGGCGGCCGTCGTGTCGCTGTTCCCGGACGCCAAACTCGGCATCGGTCCGGCCATCAAGGACGGCTTCTACTACGACTTCGACCTGCCACGCCCGCTGACGCCGGCCGATCTGGAGCAGATCGAGGGGAAGATGCGCGAGCAGCAGGCGGCGGACCTGGCGTTCGAGGGATCCGGGTCATCGCGCGAGGACGCCATCGCCCGGCTCGAGCGCGAGAATCAGCCCTTCAAGGTCGAGATCGTCAACGACCTGCCTGCCGACGAGCCGATCACGTTCTACCGGCACGGCGACTTCGAGGACCTCTGCCGCGGCGGGCACCTCGACACGACCGCCGGGCTGGGCGCCTTCAAGCTGCTCAACACCGCCGGCGCCTACTGGCGCGGCGACGAGACGCGCCCGATGCTCCAGCGCATCTACGGGACCGCGTGGGACACGCAGGAGGAGCTCGATCAGCACCTCTGGCGCCTCGAGGAGGCGAAGAAGCGCGATCACCGCAAGCTTGGCCGCGAGCTCGACCTCTTCACGTTCCACCCCGAGTCGCCGGCCGCGCCGTTCCTCCATCCGCGCGGGATGGCCCTCTGGCGCGCGCTCGAGGACTGGTCGCGACAGGTGCGCCGCGAGGCCGGGTTCGACGAGGTCCGCACCCCGAGCCTCGTCCGCAAGGAGCTGTGGGAGACCTCGGGTCACTGGGGCAACTACCAGGACAACATGTTCGTGCTCGACGATTACGACCATGTCTCCGGCCTGAAGCCGATGAACTGCCCGGAAGAGATTCTCATCTACAAGACGCGCTCGCACTCCTATCGTGAGCTGCCGATGCGCTTCGCCGATTACTCGACCCTCGTCCGCAAGGAGCGCACGGGCGTGCTGGCCGGCATGTTCCGCGTCCGTCAGCTCACCCAGGACGACAGCCACGTCTTCTGTCGCGACGACCAGGTCGACGACGAGATTCGCCTGGCGCTGTCGCTCGTTCGCAGGCAGTACGCGCCGTTCGGCTTCGAGCCACGCGCGAAGCTCGCCACCCGCCCGGAGAAGCGGCTCGGCTCGGACGAGTTCTGGGAACGGGCCGAGGGCCGGCTGCGCGAGCGGCTCGACGAGGACGGGATGGCGTACACGCTCGACGAGGGCGGCGGGGCGTTCTACGCGCCGAAGATCGACATCTTCATCGAGGACGCGCTGGGGCGCGAGTGGCAGATGGCCACCATCCAGGCCGACTATCAGCTGCCGCAACGCTTCGACCTCGAGTATCGCGCCGCCGACGGCGGGTTCGAGCGGCCCGTCGTCATCCACTACGCCATCTACGGGTCGTTCGAGCGCTTCATCGGCATCATCACCGAGCACTACACCGGCGCGTTCCCGCTCTGGCTGGCTCCCGTGCAGGTCATGGTCGTGCCGATCGCGGACCGCCACCTCGAGTACGCCGAGTCGGTTCGCGCCGCGCTGGCGGGCGCCGGCCTGCGGGCGGCGGTGGATGACCGATCCGAGCGCATGCAGCTGAAGCTGCGGGACGCGCAGGAGCAGAAGGTGCCGGTCATGGTCGTGGTGGGGGATCGCGATGCGGAGGCTGGCGCCGTCTCGCCACGCCTGCGCACCGGGGAGTCCTCGCAGGGGGTGGCGCTCGACGAGTTCATCGCCGACCTGCGTGGACGCGTGGAAGCACGCGAGCTGTGGCCCGCCGCGGTGGAGAGCGATACCAATTCCGCCACTTCGTAACGGCATCGGTTACGAATAGCCCGGGGATGAGCACTTCATGAGGAAGATGCGCGGCGTCGGACAGCTGGCCCTGCTCTCCACCGATCCGGCGCGGGTGGCGGAGTTCTACGAATCGGCCTTCGGGTTTCGCCGCATCGCATCCGGCGAGGGTGCGGTCGACCTGGAGTCGGGGGGCTTCGAGCTGAGCTTCCGCCAGGGCGAGAAGCCGACGCGGGATGGCCTCCAGATCGGCTTCAAGGTCGACACCGCCTCGGAGGTGGATGCCTGGGCACAGGAGCTCGGACGGCGCGGCTTCGCGCTGGTGGCGCCGCCATCGGGCGATCGCTGGGAGGGCAGCCGCAGCTTCCGGGTGGCCGATCCCGACGGGCGGCAGGTGGCCATCTTCTACGACTATCCGCGTTGACCATCCGTTCGATTTGGGTGTATCATCCGCCGGCATTTCGCGTACGTTGCAGGGCCACCCGTCCGTAAGTCGGTGAGGTGGCCTTGTTGTTGAAGGAGAGCAAGGAAGCTGGCGAAGGACCTCCGCATCAATGAGATGATCCGGATCCGAGAGGTGAGGGTCATCGACGATGAAGGTGAGCAGCTGGGCGTCATGCCCACGTTCAAGGCGCTCGCCCTCGCACAGGAGAAGGGTCTCGACCTCGTGGAGGTCGCT
>DASVEH010000132.1:0-5196 GCA_036380655.1 Candidatus Limnocylindria bacterium
GTCGACCTGGGCGAGCGTGCGGATGGGGGAGTGGATGATGGGCCCGACGTCCGGCTGGATCTCGAGGCTGACGCCCATCGGCTCGAGCGGGATCATGATGTCGGCGAACAGGACCGCCGCGTCGACGCCGAAGGCGGACACCGGCATGAGCGTCACCTCGGCGCACAGCTCCGGCGTCTTGGCCAGCGTCATGATCGGGTAGCGCTCGCGCAGGGCGCGGTAGTCGGCCAGGCAGCGGCCGGCCTGGCGCATGAACCAGACCGGCGTGCGGTCGGGCTGCTCGTGGCCGAGCGCCGCGACGAAGCGGGACTCGCCGGTCCAGGTGGCGGTGGGGCTGATCATCGAACCTCTCTGATGGCATTGAACGCCGAGCGAGCCGCGGCGATGGTGGCCGCGAGGTGCTCGGGGCGGTGGGCGGCCGACAGGAACCAGGCCTCGTGCTGGCTGGGCGGCAGCATGATCCCGGCGCCAAGCATGGCGTGGAAGAACCGCGGATAGTCGTCGACGAAGAGGGTCAGCAGGCTGGCGACCCGGCTGATGCGGACCCCGATCCGGACCATTGGGCCCGCCGCGGTCGCGGCGTCCGTGAGGCCGGCCTCGAGCTCCTCTCCCGCCCGTTCGAGGTCCTGATATGTCCGCGAGCTCAGCTCGCGCAGGGTGGCGGCGCCGGCCGCCATGGCCAGCGGGTTGCCCGAAAGCGTGCCCGCCTGGTAGACGG
Organism: Candidatus Limnocylindria bacterium; assembly: GCA_036380655.1. GTDB lineage: Bacteria > Chloroflexota > Limnocylindria > QHBO01 > QHBO01 > JACDBZ01. The sequence continues at coordinate 719 of DASVEH010000132.1, forward strand.
GCCCATCCGGCGCGATCAGCTTCATGAGATCGGCACCGCCGCCGTAGGCGCCCACCGGCAGTCCTCCGCCGATGATCTTGCCGAGCACGGTCAGGTCGGGGGTCACCCCATAGCGCTCCTGGGCGCCGCCGCGGGCGATCCGGAAGCCGGTGATCACCTCGTCGAAGATGAGCAGCGCGCCGTGGCGCTCCGTTGCCGCGCGCAGGCCCTCGAGGTAGCCGGGGGCGGGCGGGACGACCCCCATGTTGGCGGCCACCGGCTCGACGATGACGGCTGCGATCGGGTGCTTGGCCAGCAGCCGCTCGACGGCCGAGGGGTCGTTGTAGGGCGCGACGAGCGTGTCGCGCGCGGCCCCCGCGGTGACGCCGGCGCTGGCGGGCATCCCGATCGCGCCGGAGCCCGGCTCGACGAGGAGCGCATCGGCGTGGCCGTGGTAGCCGCCCACCATCTTGATGATCGTGTCGCGCCCCGTGGCGGCGCGGGCGAGGCGGATGGCGCTCATGGCCGCCTCCGTGCCGGAGCTCACGAAGCGCAGCCGCTCCATCGAGGGCATCGCGTCAGCGATCAGCTCGCCAAGGTCGACCTCGTGCGGGTTCGGCGCGCCGTAGCTCGTGCCGCGCTCGGCTGCCTGCTGGACGGCGGCCACCACGGCCGGATGCGCGTGGCCCAGGATCATCGGTCCCCAGGAGCCGACGTAGTCGATGAGCTCGTTGCCGTCCACGTCCCACGCGAGGGGGCCCAGCGCCCGCTCGATGACGCGCGGCGTCCCGCCCACCGCGCCGAAGGCGCGGACCGGGGAGTTCACGCCGCCGGGGAAGAGGCGCTCGGCGCGCCCCATCAGCTCCGCCGAGCGGCTGAGGGCCGGCGCTGCGTTCATCGGTCGGCTCCGGAGAGCAGTCCCAGGATCTCGCCGAGCGGCCGGTGGATGCCGGTGATGATCGGCGTGTCGCGGACGGTGGAGCGGCGGGACTCGGTTTCGCGCAGGTCGCGGACGAGGTCCTGGAAGGCGACGAGCTCATCGGTCTCGTAGGCGACGATGAACTCCTGGTCATCGAGGCCGAACGAGTAGGCGAGCAGCTGGCGGACCTGGGGATAGGCGTGGCCGACCTTCATGTGGCCGCGCATGATGGCCTGCCGCTCCTCGGCGGGCGCGAGGTACCACTCGACCGACTTCGTGAACGGATAGACGACGAGGTATTTCGACCGCTCGCCGCTGAAGAGCGACTGCTCCTGGGTGGTGGGGCGCTTGACGTACTGTGACGGCCGGGTCAGGCCGATCATGCTGATCGCCGGCGTCAGCCACTGGCCGATGCCCGACGCGAGCAGGTCGGCGGCGGTTTCCTCGACCTCCTCCAGGCGTTCGGCCATCCGCCACAGCAGCAAGTCGCCCTCGGCACGGAGACCGATGGTCGAATAGCTGTGCTGCATGAGGCGGCTCTCGCTGCGACCCGCGGCGGTGCAGAAGGCGTCGATGTCGGCGCGTCGCTCCTCCGCCGATCGGCGGCGCCAGGCGGGATCGAGGCGGAGCAGCCAGGCGTGGACGAAGCGCTCGTCACTCATCGGTCCATCTCGCGCAGCCAGGTTGCCGCCTCGAGGGCGAAGTAGGTCACGACGATGCCGGCGCCGGCCCGTGCGATGGCCGTCAGCGATTCGAGGGCTGCCCCGCGCCGGTCGAGCCAGCCACGTTCCGCCGCCGCGCAGATGGCGGCGTACTCGCCGCTGACCTGGTAGGCGGCGATCGGAGCCTTCGTGGCGGCCCGGGCGGCGGCGACGATGTCGAGCGCCGGCAGGGCGGGCTTGACCAGGATCATGTCCGCCCCCTCGTCGAGGTCGGCCAGGATCTCCGTCAGGGCCTCGCGGCCGTTCGCGGCGTCCATCTGGTACGAGCGGCGATCGCCGAAGGCCGGAGCTGAATCGGCGGCCTCGCGGAACGGGCCATAGAAGGCCGAGGCGTGCTTGGCTGCATAGCCGAGAATCGCCGTGTCGGGCAGCTCGGCGCGGATGGCGGCGACCTGCCCGTCCATCATGGCCGACGGGGCGACCACGTCCGCACCGGCGTCGGCGAGCGAGGCGGCGGCGCGGGCCAGCAGCGGCAGGGTGGCGTCGTTGTCAACGGTGGCGTCGCGTAGCACGCCGCAGTGGCCATGGCTGGTGTACTCGCAGAGGCAGACGTCGCCGATGATGGCGAGCTCGTCGCCCGCCGCCCGCCGCAGCTCGCGGATCGCCTGCTGCACGATGCCGTCATCGGCCCAGGCACCGGATCCCTCGACATCCTTCGACTCCGGGAGACCGAACAGCAGGACCGATCGGATTCCGGCTTCGAGGAGACGCTCGGCGTGAGCGGCCAGCTCGTCGACGCTGAGGCGATGCTGCCCCGGCATCGAGCCGATCTCCTCGCGGATGGCGCGACCGGGCCGCACGAAGAGCGGCGCCACGAGCATGGCGGGGTGGAGCCGCGTCTCGCGGACCAGGGCGCGCAGGGCGGGCGTTCGCCGCAGACGCCGTCCGCGGAACGTGCCGCTGGCTGCGGCAGGTCGGTTCATGAGGGTGGTCATCGGTCCTCTCGTGCGAAGTGGGTGGCGACGGCATCCGCGAGCCCGGCCGCGGTGTGCGCGGCAGCGACGGCGGCGATGTGGAACCCCGCCTGTCGTGCCTCCGCCGCAGTGACGGGGCCGATGCAGAAGGCGGGCAGCGCGCGAGCGCGCTGGCGGCCCATCGGCGACGCGAGCCGGGTGAGGCCGCGCACGCTGGAGCCGCTTGCGAAGCAGATGCCGTCCAGGTCCCGCTGGAGTGCGGCATGGAGGGGATCGCGGCTCGTGCCCGGGCCCTCGACGGTCCGGTAGGCGACCACCTCCTCGACGATCGCGCCTCGCGCCCGGAGCGACACCCCGAGCTCCGGGTCGGCCGCGTCCGCCCGGGCGAGGACAACCCGCCGCCCTTCGAGCTCGCCGAGGCCGTCGACGATCGTCGCCGACAGGTACTCGTCGGGCACGTGATCGACGCCGATGCCGGCCGACCGCAGCTCGTCGGCGGTCGCGGGTCCGACGGCCGCGACGCGGAGCCCGTCCGGCAGCGGGCGACCGCCCAGACGTGCGGCGAGCGCCTCCGCGCCGTGTGCGCTGGTGATGATGAGCCAGTCCGCGCCGGCCAACCCGCGCACCATCTCGTCCAGGTCGGCTGCGGAGGAGGTGGCGTCGATCGCAACGGTCGGCACAGCGACAGGGTCGATTCCACGCTCGGCCAGCATCCGAACCAGCTCCTCGGCCTGGCCGGCCGGTCGTGTGACGAGGATGCGCGGCATCACGCCGTCACGATCCGATCGGCGACCGTGGCGATGACGTCGTCCGGGGTGGCGGCGGCGCCGGACGCATCGGCGCGCAGGAGCGCGCCGTCCGGCGTCTCGTAGGCGGCGCGGAGGCGCAGGATCCCGCCGCTGACCTCGCCGAGCGCGCCGAGCGGGGCCAGGCATCCGCCTCCGATCCGCCGCAGCAGCAGGCGTTCCGCCTCGACGGCGACGCGAGTGGGCTCGTGGTCGACCCGCGCGAGCGCGGTCCGCAGCGTGACGTCGTCGGCGCGCACCTGCACGGCCAGGGCGCCCTGCGCGGGGGCCGGCAGGACGAGCTCGAAGGGCAGTCGAGCGTGCTGCGCAACCTCGATCCCCAGACGGTCGAGCCCCGCGGCGGCCAGCATGAGCGCGTCGTACTCGCCGGCCGCCAGCCGTGCCAGGCGCGTCTCGACGTTGCCACGGATCGGGACGGCGATGAAGTCCGGCCGTGCCGCCGCGAGCTGCGCGGCGCGACGAGGCGAGCTGGTGCCGATCCGGGCGCCGAAGGGGAGGTCCTCGATCGCGGCGCCCTCGGGCCCGATCAGGCAGTCACGCGCATCGGCACGCTCGAGCACGGCGCCGATCACCAGGCCCTCGACCGGTGCGGTCGGCAGATCCTTGTACGAATGGACGACCAGGTCGACCCGGCCGTCGAGGAGCGCACGCTCCAGCTCGCGGGTGAACTGGCCGTCGGTCTCCACCCATCCCGCGCGAGGGCGCCGCGCGCTGATCGCGTCGCCGCGCGTCGTGATCGGCACCAGCTCGGTGGCCCCCAGCTCGGTGGAAATGGCGCTCGCCGCGATGCTCGCCTGGGCGAGGGCCAGCCGGCTCTCGCGGGTGCCGATGCGCAGGGTGGCGGTGGCCATCATCGTCCGAGGCCGAAGATGCGACGGACGGTGTCCGCGTCGGCGCCGCCGCGGCGCAGCTCGACCGACGGCCCGTGGAGCAGCTCGCCGACCATCGCGCTGGCGGCGGCTTCCACGGCCTCGAGCTGGCGCTCGTCCAGCACCGCCCGGCCTCGGAGCCTGGCAAGGTGCCGGCGACGGACCGCCTCCGCCTCGCCGTGCAGGAGCCGGAGCGCGTCGGCGCCGCGGCGCGCCTCGAGCCAGGACACGAATCCATCCACCTCCCGTTCCAGCGACCCCCGCAGCCG
>DASVEH010000133.1:0-7577 GCA_036380655.1 Candidatus Limnocylindria bacterium
GTCGGCGTGGGCAACGGTCACGAGGAGGCCCGATGCCAGGGCGTAGGCCACCGCGGGAAGGTTCGCCAGTCCGAGCAGCACGAAGCCCGCCGTCACGAACGGTGCCAGCAGCGCTCCCGCGATGGAGCCGAGGGAGACGTATCGCCAGCGCGAGATGACGAGCGCCACGATCGGGAAGACGACGAGGATGGTCCACGGAGACACGGCGGCCAGCGCCCCCGCCGAGGTCGCCACTCCCCGGCCGCCGGTGAAGCCGATGAAGACCGACCAGTTGTGGCCCACGATGGCCGCGAATCCGGCGACCGCGGCCGCCCACAGCGGATCGTCGCCCCCGACGACCCTTCCGATGAGCACGGCCACCACTCCCTTGGCCACGTCGAGCACGAACACGAGCGCGGCCGCCCGGGCCCCCAGCGTGCGGAGCGCATTCGTGGCCCCGGTCCGATGCGACCCGTACTCGCGCAGGTCGATCCCCTTCGTCAGGCGACCGACGATGAGGCCGAACGGGATGGCGCCCAGCAGGTAGCCGGCGACAGCGGCGACGATGAGGCCCATCAGCGTCCGTCGAGCTTGTTCATCGAACCGGCTTCGTCCGCGGCGGCCAGCACGCCGTCGAGCCGATCCCCGGCGGACGCCTGGACAGCGGCGACGAAGGTCCCCTCCACGATCGGACCACGCGAGATGCGGACGCGCTCGGCCAGGTCCGGCCCGATGAGCTCGTCAATGGCCGTGGCGGTGGCGAGCACCGCGCTGCCGAGGTCGGCCAGCACGACCACGCCGGCCCCGGCGTCCGCAGCGGCGAGGGCGTCCGCGATCCGGGTGGCGTCGGTCCCGATGCTGCCGTCCTCCAACCCACCGGCCGCGACCAGGCGCGGCCCGTCGGCCGGCAGATTGGCCAGGCGAGCCACGAGGCGGATGGTGGCGTCGGCAACCTCGGCGGAATGAGAGACCACGACGATCCCGACGGCGGCGTCATCGGTCATGCATCACTCCTCCGATCGGGATGTGAACCGGCCCGGAGCCTGCGCGGCTCCGGGCCATCGGTCCATCAGGCTGGCGTCAAGCCTAGTGCTCTTCCCAGTCGAGCGTGCGCTGGACGGCCTTCTTCCAGCCCCGGAAGAGCTTCTCGCGCTTCTCCTCGTCCATCTGGGGCTCGAACCGCCGGTCCAGCGCCCAGTTGTTCGTCACGTCACCGGTGTCCTTCCAGAAGCCGACCGCCAGGCCGGCGAGGTAGGCGGCACCCAGTGCCGTGGTCTCGGCCACCTCCGGCCGCTCGACCGGAACGCCGAGGATGTCGGCCTGGAACTGCATGAGGTCGTTGTTGACGACCGCTCCGCCGTCGACCTTCAGCTCGGTGAGAGTGACGCCGGAGTCGGCCTGCATCGCCTCCAGCACCTCGCGGGTCTGGTAGGCCATCGAGTCGACCGTGGCCCTCGCGATGTGCTCGATCGTCGACCCGCGGGTGAGACCCACGATCGCGCCTCGCGCGTACTGGTCCCAGTACGGCGCGCCGAGCCCGACGAAGGCGGGCACCATGTAGACGCCCTCGGTGTCCGACACCTTGCCGGCCAGCTTCTCGACGTCGGCCGAGTTGGTGATGACCCGCAGGCCGTCGCGGATCCACTGCACGGCCGCGCCGGCGATGAAGACCGATCCCTCGAGCGCGTAGGTGACCTTTCCGTCGTAGCCCCACGCCACCGTGGTGAGCAGGCCGTTCTTCGAGGGCACCGCCTCCTCGCCGGTGTTGATGAGCATGAACGCACCGGTGCCATACGTCTGCTTGGCCATGCCCGGCTCGAAGCAGGCCTGGCCGAAGGTCGCCGCCTGCTGGTCACCGGCGTCTCCGGCGATCTTGAGCGAGCCCCCGAACAGCGTCGTCTCGCCGTACACCTCCGATGACGGCCGCGGCTCCGGCATCATCGCGCGCGGCACGTTCATGATGCCGAGCAGCTCGTCGTCCCATTCGAGCGTGTGTATGTTGAACAGCAGCGTGCGGCTGGCATTCGAGTAGTCGACGACGTGGACGCGACCCTCCGTGAGCCGCCAGATGAGGAAGCTGTCCACCGTGCCGAACAGCAGCTCGCCGGCCTCGGCCTTCTCCTGCGCTCCGGGATTGTTCTTGAGGATGTGCCGGATCTTGGTGCCGCTGAAGTAGGCGTCGATGGGCAGGCCCGTCTTCTCGCGGAACTTCTCCTCGTGGCCGGCGGCCTTGAGCTCGTCGCAGTAGCCGGCGGTGATGCGGCTCTGCCAGACGATCGCGTTCTGCACCGGCTTGCCGGTGCTCTTCTCCCAGACGACCGCCGTCTCGCGCTGGTTCGTGATGCCGATGGCCGCGATGTCGTCCGGCGATGCGCCGGCATCGGCGATGACCTTCTTGGCGACCGCCAGCTGGGAGTCCCAGATGGCCTCTGGATCGTGCTCGACGTGGCCCGGCGACGGGTAGATCTGCGGGAACTCCTGGTTCGCGGTCTTGTGGATCGTCCCATCCGCGTTGAACAGGATGGCTCGGCTGGAGGTGGTGCCCTGGTCGAGCGCGAGAACGTACTTGGCCATATCGATCGCTGCCTTCCTTTCCGATGGTCGGGCGCTTGATCAGCCCTCCGCGACGGCGTCGCGAAGGGATTCGATCAGGATGGTGGTGGAGGTCGCTCCCGGATCCTGGTGGTTCGCCGACCGCTCACCGAGGTAGCTCGCGCGTCCCTTGCGGGCCACCAGCGGCGTGATGCGGTCACGTCCGGCAATGGCCGCGGCGACTGCGGCCTCGAGCGCGGGGCCGATGCCGTCGGCGGCAGCCGCCTCGAAGGCATCCACCGCCGGGCTGAGCGCATCCACCATCGTCTTGTCGTCGAGGGTTGCCTTGCCGCGCTGGATCACCCCGTCCAGGGCGGCGCGCAGCGCCGCCCCCAGCTCCGGCGCCGTGACCTCGGTGCGCTCGCCGAACGCGGTCGCCAGGCGCAGGAAGAAGGTCCCGTACAGCGGGCCCGAGGCGCCGCCGACCGTCGAGATGAGGGTCATGCCGACCTGCTTGGCGGCCGAACCGAGATCGGCACCGTCCAGCTCCGGCAACTTGCCGCGCACGGCGCTGAAGCCGCGGTCCATGTTGATGCCGTGGTCGGCGTCGCCGATCGCCGAGTCGAGCTGGGTCAGCTCGTCCCGCCGCTCGTGGAGCCGATCGGCAAACGTGCCGAGGAAGCGGGTGAACGCGGCGCCGTCGAAGTCGCTCATCGGCTCACGGTGCCCAGGATGCTCACGCTCCCCAGCGCAGCGCCGCGGTGTGGACCGGGGCATCCCAGAGCCGGGTCATCTCGTCGTCGAGCTTGAGGATCGTGATGCTGCAGCCGGCCATCTCGAGGGAGGTGATGTAGCTGCCGACCAGGTTGCGCTCGATGGTCACTCCGCGGTCGCGGCACATGCCAGCCACCTTGTTGTAGACGACGTACAGCTCGATGAGCGGCGTGCCGCCCATGCCGTTGACGAACGCCAGGACGCGATCGCCGGAGCCGAACGGCAGGTCGTCGAGGATCGGCGTCAGGAGGGCCTCGGTGATCTCGTCCGCGCCCGCCAGCTTGCGGCGCTCGCGGCCGGGCTCGCCGTGGATGCCGACTCCGACCTCCATCTCGTCGTCGCCGATCTCGAAGGTCGGCTTGCCGGCGGCCGGGACGGTGCAGCTCGTGAGCGCCATGCCCATCGAGCGCACGTTGTCCTGGACGCGCTGGCACAGCGCGGTGACGGCGGCGAGATCCTGCCCTTCCTCCGCGGCCGCGCCGACGATCTTCTCGGCCAGGACGGTGCCGCCCACGCCACGGCGGCCGGCGGTGTAGAGCGAGTCCTGGACGGCAACGTCGTCGGCGACCACGACGCTGGTGACCTCGATCCCCTCGGCCTGCGCCAGCTCGGCGGCAAGCTCGAAGTTCATGACATCGCCTGTGTAGTTCTTGACGATGTGGAGGACGCCGGCTCCCCCATCGACCGCCTTCGTGGCGGCCAGCATCTGGTCGGGCACCGGCGAGGTGAACACGGCCCCCGGACAGGCCGCGTCGAGCATGCCGAGCCCGACGAAGCCGCCGTGCATCGGCTCATGACCCGAGCCGCCGCCCGAGATGACGCCGACCTTGCCCTGGCGCGGCGCGTCCGCGCGTACCACCACGTTCGGTTCGATGAGGCGCAGGAGGTCGCCGTGAGCGGCCACCATGCCGGCGAGCGCCTCGTCGACGACCGCGTCGGGCGCGTTGATCAGCTTCTTCATTCGATCGACTGCTCCCTTCTTCCCTCCGACGGCGACGCCGATGCAGACGCGGCGGGAGGTCCCGCCGCGTCCGACGCCTCGATCGGGGGATCAGGCCATGAGGAAGTTCGAGAAGATTGCCTGGTACGCCAGGCCGCCCAGGATGCCGCCGATGATCGGTCCCACCACCGGGATCCAGCTGTACTCCCAGTCCGAGGTGCCCTTGCCGGCGATCGGCAGGACCGCATGCGCGATGCGCGGACCGAGGTCGCGGGCCGGGTTGATGGCGTAACCGGTCGGGCCGCCCAGCGAGAGGCCGATCGACCACACCAGGAAGCCGACGAGCAGCGCGGCGAGGCCGGGCGCCAGCTCGTTGCTCACGATGGCGAGCACGCCGAACACCAGGATGAAGGTGCCGATCACCTCGCTCACGATGTTCGACCCGGTGCTGCGAATCGCCGGGCCGGTCGAGAAGACGGCGAGCTTCAGGCCCGGGTCATCGGTCTCCCGCCAGTGCGGCAGGTAGTGCAGGTACACGATCACGGCGCCGATGAAGGCACCGATCATCTCTCCTGCGATGTACCACGGCACGAGATCCCAGCCAACGGAGCCGATGGCCGCGAAGCCGATGGTGACGGCCGGGTTGAGGTGAGCGCCCGTCAGGGAGCCGATGGCGTACACGCCGACCGCGACGGCCAGCGCCCAGCCGGTGGTGATGACGATCCAGCCGGCGTTCTGCGCCTTGGATCTGGTGAGGAGGACGCCGGCGACCACGCCGTCGCCGAGGATGATCAGGAGTCCGGTGCCGACGATCTCGGCGAGCATGATCTGGAAGCCATCGGTCAAGGTGCCCATGCCCAGGTCCCTCTCGGTGCAGGTTTCTACTCGAATCCCCCGGGTTGGTCGGATCCGCGGCGAGTCAGATCGACGACGCGCACCTCCTTCGGCGCTGTTCGAACATCCGCGCTCCCCTCAGCGATCAGTGGGAGTCGTGATCCTGCCCTCGCGCGAAATCGCCGTGGTGCTCTTCGGCGTGCTCGTGCGGAGCATCCTCCTGGCCTTCGGCGAAGTCACCTCGCCGCTCGTCGTGGACGCTGGCGTGGCCCGCCTGCTGTCCCTCGGCGAAATCGCCCCGGTGCTCCTTCTCGACGGTTTCGCCCACTTCCTCCTGGCCGGTCGAGAAGCTGCCGTGAGCCGCGTGCTCACCGTGGGCGTGGTGCTCACCGTGGTCGTGGTGCTCACTGTGGTCGTGGTGCTCACCGTGGTCGTGGTGCTCACCGTGGTCATGGTCGTGGTCGTGGTCATGACCGTGATCGTCGTGGGAATGTTCGCCCATGCCCGGGTCTCCCAAGCGATGCGTGTGCGCCCATTGTGGACCGCGGGTCAACCCGCCGCGAGCCGACTCAGCGCGTCGCGGATCGTCGCCTGAGGAGTCGGAGGCCGACCTGGATGGCGAGCACGACGGCGGTGACGAGAAGGCCGACGTAGAGCGCGAAGGGCATGTTCGGCCATTGCATGCTGAAGGCCGCGAAGCCGATCGCCAGGGCGATGAGCATCGACACGATGACGAAGCGCGGCGTGAAGCCATAGGTCGGGGGCTCCGAGGCGCGGGCGGCCCGTCGCTGGGCATTCCGCTCGGCACGCGCCCTGGCCGCCGGCGGCAGGCTCGGGCCCTTCTCCATGTTGCGCATCATGCGCTCGTAGTTGCGGCGCTCTTCGCGGGACATGGTCGGCAGTCTAGCGAAGCGTCACGCCCGCGGATCGGTGCGCCGCGGCGCCGGCCGGCGCTTCCCCGACGGGCCCATGCCCCCGGCGCCCTCGTAGTCGACCTTGAGCTGCACAGGGTCCGACCCGAACAGGGTCGTGAGGAACCAGTCGAGCCCGACCCGCGCCTTGCCGCCGATGCCCGGCACGCGGCTCCAGTAGTAGCCGCGCCACATGAGCCAGGCGAGCAGCCCGCGAACCCTGATCCCGAACACGACACCGACGCCGGTGTGGTGGCCGATGCTGGCCAGCGTGCCGATCGTGCGGTAGCGGAACGGCTGGATACGGTCCGGCCGCCGGTCGATGCTCGCCACGATGTTCCGCGCCAGCTGCTTCGCCTCGCGCACCGCGTTCTGGGCGGTGGGAGCGTGGAACGCGCCCTCCTCGTCGGCGTTCGGGATGAGCGCGCAGTCGCCGATGGCCCATACCCCTTCGCGGCTCGTCTCCATCGTGGCGCGCACCATGGCCCGCCCGGCCCGGTCGACCTCGACGCCCGACGCGCGGACGACGGGGGAAGGCTGCACGCCGCCGGTCCAGATCACGGTGCGCGACGGAATGAACTGCCCGTCGCCGATCACCACCCCGTCCTCGCGCACCTCCTTCATCGGCGTGCCGAGGTGGATCTCGTAGCCCCGCTTGGCCAGGCCCTTGGCGGCGTAGTCACCCATCTCCGCGGGCATCTCGGGAAGGACGCGGTCCTTGAGCTCGACGATGTGCCCGCGTACCTCGCCCTCGGCGATCTTGGGGTAGTAGCGCCGACGAACGCGCCGGATGAAGTCCTCGATCTCGCCGGCCGTCTCGACGCCGCTGAAGCCCGCGCCGCCGACGACGAAGGTCAGCTGGGCCCGGCGCTCGTCGGCATCGGTCTCCAGCTCGGCTCGCTCGAGCATCTCGATGATCCGATTGCGCAGCGCGAAGGCGTCGGCCAGCGTCTTCATGCCGACCGCGTACTGCTCGATGCCGCCGATGCCGAAGGTCGCCGTCTCGCCGCCCAGCGCGATGACCAGCGTGTCGTAGTTGAGCCGATGCAGGTCGCCATCGCCGCCCATGACGGTCACCTGCTTCCCATCGAGGTCGATCTGCTCGACGTCGGCCGTCACCGCCCAGCTCGACGGCCGCCGCAGCTGCGCGCGCAGGGCGGTCACGCAATGGCGCGCCTCCAGCATCCCGGAGCAGACCTCCGGCAGGAGCGGCGTGAAGAGGCTGAAGTTCTCCCGACTGACGAGCCAGACCTCGACGTCGTCGCGACGCCGCGTGAGCTTCTCGAGATGCCGGGCCGTCTCGACGCCCGCGAACCCGCCGCCCAGGACGAGGACGCGGTGCGGCCAGGGTGGCTCGGACCGGTAGATCGTTCGCATGCCGGTTCGATCATTGCACGACCTTCACCATCGCGGGCCTCGCCTCATCCCCGGGGGCATTTTGCCCTCGTAGACACCGGGTGACCGCATACGCGGGCGGAACGCGCGGGCCCATGCGGGGCAGGGACCGGCCCCTGCCCGCCAAACGCCGTCGGTCGCTACCATAGGATCGACATGCAGCAGCCGACGCACGAGATCTTCGACCAGTTCAAGCAGCAGCTCCCGGACAT
>DASVEH010000134.1:0-7341 GCA_036380655.1 Candidatus Limnocylindria bacterium
AGCCGGGTCCGGCGCCGATTCCGATCGTCGGAATACCAAGCTCGTTGCTCACATGCGCGGCCACGCGCGCCGGTACCGACTCGAGTACGAGCGCGAACGAGCCAGCAGTCTCGAGCTCTCGCGCATCGGCGAGCAGTTGGCCCGCTGCGGCAGCGGTGCGGCCCTGGGCCTTCATGCCGCCAAGCTTGGTGGCCGACTGCGGGGTGAGCCCCAGATGTCCCATGACCGGAATTCCGGCGCCGACGATGGCACGAACTCGGGAGGTCATCGGTCCGGCACCCTCCAGCTTGACGGCGTCCGCGCCAGCCTTCACCAGGCGCACCGCATTGGCGACCGCGTCCTCGTCCGAAGCCTGGAACGAGCCAAACGGCATATCGCCGATGACCAGCGCGTGAGGCTTCGCGCGCGCGACCGAGGAGGTAAGCATGACCGCCTCGTCCATGCTGACTGGCACCGTGGTCTCGTAGCCGAGAACGTTGTTGCCGGCCGAGTCGCCAACCAGGATCAGATCGACGCCGGCCTCCGAGGCGAGCCGCGCCGAGGGGTAGTCATACGCGGTGACCATCACGATCTTCGTGCCGGCATGCTTCATCGCCGCCACTTCGGTCAGGGGGAGCGCGTCTCGTTGCTCGACGTCGGTCATTCGCGAAGCGTCCTCTTCGGTGGTCGCATTGTCAACGCGGGCGCTTTCCCGTTCACGCCGGGTCGAGGCGCACATTGTCGATGAGCCGGGTCGTGCCGACGCGCACCGCCGCAACCAGCGTCGGGCCGTCGAGGTCGGCGACGGCCACGTAGTCGACGTCCAGCCCTTCGAGCAGCGCGCGAGTCGCGCCGACCGGATCGGCGCCCGACCGATGTGCGGAGAGCCCGGCATCGAGCGCGCGAGGCAGGGCGAGGGCAGTCGCGCGCTCCGACGGCGAGAGGCGCTCGTTGCGTGAGGAGAGCGCCAGGCCGTCGGCGTCGCGCACCGTCGGTATGGCGACGATCTCGATCGGCAGGTTCAGGTCGGTGGTCAACCGGCGGATGACGGCAACCTGCTGAGCATCCTTCTGCCCGAACCAGGCCACCTCCGGACCGACGATGGCGAAGAGCTTGGTGCACACGGTCGCGACCCCGCGAAAGTGCCCCGGCCGCGCGGCGCCCTCGAGAACCATCCCCAGCTCACCGGGATCGACGGTCGTGTCGAATCCCGTTGGATACAGCTCCTCGGCCGAGGGAGCGAAGGCGACGTCAACGCCCTCGGTGTTGGCGGCCGCGACATCGCGGGCCTCGTCGCGCGGATACCGCGCAAGGTCGGCCGGGTCCTCGAACTGGGCTGGGTTCACGAAGAGGCTGACCACGACGACGTCGGCGCCGGCGCGGGCAGCGCGCATGAGCGCGAGGTGCCCGGCGTGGAATGCGCCCATCGTCGGTACCAGGCCGATGCGCTCGCCGCGGCGCCGCGGGCCGGCCAGGAGCTCGCGCACATCTGCCACTGTGCGGACGGTCCTCACCGACGGGTCGCCTCCGCCAGCGCCCGGTAGAGCGGCACGAGGTCGGGCGCCCGATCGCCGAGCACGTCCAGGTGCGCCTTTACCGTGGTCCAGTCACCGCGCGCGATCGGCCCGGTCAGGTCAAAGCCGTTGTCGATGGTGCGTGCCATGAGCGGCACGATGGCCTCTTCGGGTGCCCCGACCTCCGTCAAGAGGCGCACCGCGACGTCATGAAGCGTGACCAGGAAATTGCCACCGATGACGGCTGCCGCGTGGTAGAGGGTGCGGTCCGCATCGGCCACCTCGAACGGCCGCAGGCCGAGGATGTTGGCCAGCCAGCGGGCGCGCTCCCGTGCTTCATCGGTTTCGGCACTGAAGCCGCTCCACGCGCCGTCGAGCTGCTCCGGGCCTCGCTCGCGCGTCAGCGTCTGGAGTGGGTGGACGCTGAACCGCCGCTCGTGTGGATCCAACGCCGCCAGGTGGGTGGCGCCGCTCACGTGCGCAATCCAGGGACCGACCGGCACGGCCGACGCAACCTCGTCGATCACATGGTCCGGCACGCACAGCAGGACGAGCTCGGCAGCCGGGTCGGGAGTGCGCCCATCGGTCACTGAGAGGCGTCGCTCCGCCAGGCGTGCCCGTATCGCGCCGCCCGCCCGACCGGTGCCGATGACGTGGACCGACTCGAACATGGACCGCAGTCTAGACATCACTGACGTGCGGATCCCAGTTCGTCGGTCCCAGCGATCAGTGCTCGCGGCGCTCCCATTCGGACACGCGCGGACGGCCCATCGCCTCCCAGGCGGCGGCCTCCCCGCCCAGCCGCAGGGCGTGAACGACCTGCCTGGCCGCCAGGCCTACGATCGAGGTGAAGGTGGGATAGGCGAACTCGACCTCGGCGAGCCGCTCGACCGGCATCTCGGCGGCCATCGCAGCCGCCGCGATCTGGACCACCTCGACCGCCTGCTCGCCAACGACGTGCGCGCCGATCACGCGTCTGCTGGCCGAATCGACCACCAGCTTGCAGAAGCCCTCGGTGCGCCGATCGATGACGGCGCGATCCAGGTCGGCGTACGGCACCCGACCGACCACGATGTCGCCCGCGGCGGAGGCGTCCGCCTCGGTGAGGCCGACGCTTCCGTACTCGGGATCGGTGAACCCGCCATGGGCCACGATGCTGTGCCGCAGTTGCCGGTCGTCCGAGCCGAGCGCGTTCTCGGCCGCGATCCGGCCCTCGTAGGTCGCGCTCTGGACGAGCATCATGCGACCGGTCACGTCGCCGGCGGCCCAGATGTGTGGCTCGGTGGTTCGGAGCTCGTCGTCGACGGCGACGTAGCCTCGTTCGGTCGCGACGCCGGCCGCCTCGAGCCCGAGGTCATCGAGGTTGCCGGGCCAGCCGACGGCCAGCAGCACCGCATCGGCGTCGATCGCCTTGGCCTCACCGTCGCGTCGATATGCCAGACGCAGGCCGCGGCCGGATCGAGCGATCCCATCGACGCCGCCGATGCTCGTGATCACCTCGATCCCGTTGGCCTCGAAGCCGGCCTGCACCGCCGCAGACGTCTCCGCGTCCTCGCCGGGCACCATCCGGGGCGCCAGCTCGAGCAGGGTGACGCGGGACCCGAAGGCCGCGAAGATCGACGCCACCTGCGCCCCGGTCGCGGCGGCGCCGACGATGGCGAGCGTCCGCGGAAGGTCCGTCAAGCTCCAGACATCGCTGTGGGTCAGTGCCAGCTCGCTGCCGGGAAACGGGAGCCGTCGCGCGTGGCCGCCGCAGGCGATCACGAAGCGCTCCGCGGCGACCCGGGCTCCGTTCGCGATGTTCAGCGTGTGCCGGTCCACGAACCCCGCGGGGCCGCCGCCATCGAGCACGGTGACGCCGGCGCGTTCCAGGTGGCCGGTCAGTTGCTTCTTCTCGTGCAGCTCGTAGACGGTGCGCTGGGTCGCGGCCAGCAGCGCCGCAAGGTCGATCGTCGGACGCTGTCCGCTCAGCCCGTACTCGCCGAACTGCTCCGTGTCGCGGATGAGCCGCGCCGCCTTGGCCAGGACGCGCGTCGGCGCGCAGCCGTCATCGGTGCACGTCCCGCCGGGTCGGTCGCGCTCCACCAGCGCCACTCGTGCCCCGAGCTCGGCGGCCCGCAGCGCGGCCGTGACGCCCGCCGGCCCGCCGCCGATGACGGCGAGATCGAAGGGTGGATCGCTGTGCAGGTTCATCGGCCCATCGTAACGGCGCGGTCGGGCATCATCGCGGCATGCCCAGGGGTTCGCTCTATCTCGTCGGTGGCAACGAGTTCCTGCCCGGCAACGAGCCGCACGACCTCCGCTTCGTCGGCGCAGCCGCGGGCGGGCCGGCCTACGTGGTCGCCAGCGCGGCGGTTCGGCAGGATCCGGACCGAGCCGTGCGGACGGCGACCAGATGGTTTGCGGCGCTCGGGCTCCCCGTCGAGGAGCTGCCGCTTCGGAGCCGCCGGGCTGCGGCCGACCCGGGTGTCGTCGCCGCTGCCGAGAGGGCCGGCGCCTTCTACCTGTGCGGCGGGGACCCCGGACTGGTGGTCCGGATGCTCGAGGACACTCCTGCGTGGGAAGCGATCGTCAGCGCGTGGCGCCGCGGCGCGGCCCTGGCGGGGTCGTCGGCCGGTGCCATGGCGCTCGGCGAGTGGACTCTCCTGCGCGCCCGACGGCCGGGGGACGCTCGACGTCGCTACGCACCGGCGCTGCGCCTCGTTCGCGGCGTGGCGGTCGTCCCGCACCTCGACGAGTTCGGCGAACGATGGATCACCTCGGCCATCGCCGCGCGGCCGCGGGATGCGGTCCTGCTCGGGATCGACGCGCGAACCGCAGCGGTCTGGAATCCGGGGCGCGGCGGCGGATGGAGGGCCATGGGCGCCGGCGGCGTCGAGGTGATCACCCCCATCGCCCGGCGGCGCGCGGCCGCCGGACGGCTCAGCGGCCTTGGGCCACCTGGATGACGGTCAGGCGAGATCTGGAAAGGTCACCTCGACGAGCGGGGACGACGCGACCATGAGCGCCGGGTCGTAGCCCCAGCCGGCGGCGATGGGCGGGATGATCCGCTCACGCTCGGCTCGATCGAGGATGACCCGTCCACGGGCCGGCAGATCGGCGACGACGTCGCGCTTCAGATGGAACGTCATGCGCGGATCGGCAAGCAGGTTCGCGATCCAGGCGCGCGGCCAGCCCGGCCGCCCGCTGATGTAGATCCGCCCCTCGATGTTGTGGAAGACCAGCTCGATGCGCCGCGGCTCGCCCGATCGGCGTCCGGTGGTCGTGATGTCGACCAGGTGGCCGCGCTGGAGCGCCTCGCGGATGCCGGAATCGGTGACGGCAATCATGCCGCCACCGAGACCTTCAGCTCCTCGGCCCCTCGCACGAGCGTTATCTCCAGGGCCCCTTCGGCAGCCAGTGCATCGAACAGGTCGTCGGCGCTCACAATCGCCCGGTCACCGACGGCGACGATCAGGTCCCCTTCGGCGATCCCGGCCTTCGCGGCGGGGGAGTCGTCCTCCACTTCGCGGACGAGGAGCCCGTCGCGCTCCGGCAGGCCGACAGCTCGCCGCAGACGCTGCGCGACATGGGACGGCGCAAGGCCGACGCCGAGGCGGCGCCGCGTGGGCGACTCGCCGCGGCCGAGCGCACCGACCCGGTCACGCAGGGCGGCATCGGCCGCGATGGCCAGGTAGAAGCCATTGCCGAGCCGGTTCGTGTTGATCCCGAGCAGGCGACCATCGAGGTCGACCACCGGGCCGCCGGACGAGCCCGGCATCAACGGCGCGGTGTGCTCGACCGCTCCGGCCACGCGACGCCCGCGAGGGCCACGGAAGGAGCGGCCGGTGCCGCTCACGAAGCCGAAGGTGACGCGCGGCCCGTGCCCGTTCGGGTTCCCGAGGGCCACGACCGGCGTCCCGACGCCGGGCGCATCGGTGCCCAGCTCGAGTGCCTTGGCACCCTCGGTCGGTGCATCGAGGACGGCCAGGTCTCCATCCGCGTCGACGCCGGCGACTGTCGCGTCGGCGGTTCGTCCATCGGCGAAGGTGATCGTCACCTCGTCGCCATGCAGGTTGTGGGCATTGGTCAGGATCCGGTTCTCGCCGATCACCACGCCGGAGCCGCCGCGCCATCGGTTCCCGATGCCGACCACCGAAGGTCCGACTGTCTCCGCGATGCCGCCGATCTCCCGGCCCAGGTCTGCCAGGGCTGTCATTGTCGTTGTCTCCGCTTGGTAGAATGTGACTTGCAATGAACAAGTTACTCCACCGGCAGCCGCTGTCAAGACCGATGCCGTACGATGCCGCCGTGGCCACCCAGACACCCCTTGCCGCGGCGCTCGAGCGCGTTGGCGACCGATGGTCGCTGCTCCTGATCGAGGCGCTGCTCGAAGGCCCGCGGCGCTTCGGCGAGCTCTCCGAGGCCGTCGATGGGATCGCGCCGAACATCCTGTCCGAGCGGCTGAAGCGCCTGGAGGGGGAGCGGATCCTGCGCGCCACGCCATATTCGGAGCGCCCGCCACGCTTCACCTACGCCCTGACCGATGAGGGCCTCGAGCTCGCCGGCGTCCTCCGCCTGCTGGCCGACTGGGGATCCCGCGGTTCAGCCCACGCCGAGCCGATGCGTCACGCGCTGTGCGGCACCGCGGTCGAAGCTCGCCTCTGGTGCCCGACCTGCGCCCGCTCCATCGACGAGCCGGAGGCCGACGAGCTCCGTCGCCTGTGAGCGCCCGCTAGGGGGCGGCGGAGAGCGAGTTGAGAACCTGGACGAAGTCGTCGGGCGGCGCGAACTGGACGGTGTTGCCTTCGACCTGCGACGGCAGCAGCGTGACCGAGGACGGCGCCCGCCACCAGTAGAGCGCGGGGCTGATCGACCCAGGCCCCTGCTGGAAGAGCGACGCGCTCATCGGGATGAGCTGGTTGATCGACCCCACGACACCCAGATCGACGATGGGGGCGTACAGGAGCGCATGCCGATGCGGCACGCTGAAGACCGCGCCGTTCGTCGCCTCCTGAGGAAGGCGTTCGGCCAGCAGGAACGCGTGCGAGGCGGCAAAGAAGTGATCGGCGAAGCAGGCGACTGCCGCCGACGCCCCGTCCTCGGTCAGCCGCTGCGACTCGACCGTGTCGCCGCGAACGTTCTCGAGCGCGATGGCCAGCAGCTCGTCGCGGGATAGCCCCCATCGGTTGATGTGCTCGACGTTCACGCTCGACACGGTGGTCGGCAGGTCGTAGACGAACGTTGCCACGATTCCCGGCGCGAACTCCCAGCTGACCGGCGGCACCGCATCCATGCCGCCCAGGCTCGAGTCGGGGAAGAGACGAACCTTGAGCATGGAACGCACGGCCTCGAGGTCTGCCCCCTCCCGTTCGACCGCTGCGCTGGCATCGTCCGCTGCGAAGAGGTTGTCGAAATGGCTCGCGATGGTGGCCCCCCACCCCTCCGGGCCGACCTGGTGGCACACCTGCGCGAGGTTGGTGAGACCGAAGTCGCTCGACCTGCCGTTGCGCTCCACTCGGACCATGCCCTCGCCGATGGCGAAGGTCAGCCCGCGTCGTTCGATCTCCGCGCCGACGGCCATCTCGAAGGCGATCGCATCGGTTCGCGACATCGGCCGAGCCCAGTCGGGGCCGGGCTCCGGTGAGTCAGCGCCGCCGATGATGCGCTTCAGAAAGCCCATGGGAACAGCCTGATCCCTGCCGGCCGACCCGTCAACGACGTCTGCCGGATGGGGACAGCGCGGCGTTGACAAGTGACCGAAAGGTCACATATCATCGCCGGCATGGAAGGGCTGGAACCGGTCTTCAGGGCGCTCGCCGATCCGCATCGGCGCACCTTGCTCGATCGGCTCCGAGAGCGAGACGGC
>DASVEH010000135.1:0-2223 GCA_036380655.1 Candidatus Limnocylindria bacterium
GGTGGCCGGACCCGAGCCTGACAGCGTCCACCTCGCCGACTTCCCGCGGACGACCGGCCGTGCCGCACCAGACGTGGACGCAGCCGTCGAGGTCGCGCGGCGCACGGTGGCCCTCGGGCGTGCCGCTCGATCCGCCTCGGGCGTGCGGACCCGCCAGCCGCTGCGCGCGGCGCGCGTCAAGCTGCCGGCCGCGAGGGCGGCGTTCGCCAGCGATGCGGGGGTGGACGAGGAGCTACGGCGGCAGATCCGCGAGGAGCTCAACGTTCGCACCATCGAGCTGATCCCCGACGAGTCGGAGATGGTTGAGCGCACCCTCTACCCGCTGCTGCCGGTGATCGGGCCGAGGCACGGGGCTGCGGTCGGCGGGATCATGGCCGGCGTGCGCTCGGGTGACTGGCGGATCAACGCGGACGGGACGGCGAGCGTGGGCCCGGCGACGCTCCAGGCCGACGAGTTCCAGCTCACCGCGCGGGCGCGGCCCGGGCACGAGGTCGCCGAGGACGGGGATCTCCTCGTCGCCCTCGACACGGTCCTCGACGACGAGCTCGCCGTCGAGGGCGTGGCGCGCGAGGTCGCCCACCGGCTCCAGGCGATGCGCAAGGCTGCCGGCTACGAGATCAGCGACCGGGTCCGGGTGGCGGTGGCGGGTGATCCGTCCTGGGTCGAGCGGCTGGAGCCGCACCGCGCATGGCTCGCGGAGGAGCTGCTGGCAAGCTCGGTCGAGCTCGGCGCGGACGCCGCCCTCGATGATGCGGACGGCGTCGAAAGGATCGACCTCGACGGCGCAACCCTGCACCTCTCGGTGGCCCGCGCCTGACCCTCCGTCGCTTCGGCTAGAGTGGGGTGGTGGAGGCCGGCACCGATCGAGAGGCATCGTGGACGCCCGCGCTCGTGCTGGCGGGCACGGCGATCATCCTGTACGTCGCTGACCAGCTGACGAAGGCGCTCGTCGTGGCCAATCTGCCCGTCGGGGCGCGGCGAGACGTGATCGGCGACCTGGCGCAGCTCTGGCACGTGCACAACGATGGCGCTGCCTTCAGCATCCTGCCGGGCGCTACCTGGCTCTTCGTGCCGGTCACGCTCGTGGCGATCGGCATGGTCGTCTACTTCCATCGGAGCCTGGTGAGCCGCGGACCATGGATCCACGTCGTGCTCGGCGCCATCCTCGCCGGCTCGCTCGGCAACCTCACCGATCGGCTCCGGCTCGGCTACGTCGTCGACTTCGTGAGCCTGGGATTCGGAGACACCCGGTTCCCGACCTTCAACGTCGCCGATTCCGCGGTGGTGCTCGGGATCGGCGCCCTCGTCGCCTACCTGACCTTCGTCGACCAGCCGCGCTCCGCGGAGGCGGCTCGGTGACCCCCCAGCTGGAGAGCCGCACGATCGAGGGAGCGGCGCCGGCCGGACGGGTCGACCTGGCCGTGGCGAGCATCGGCGGCATCAGCCGTGCACACGCCCAGCGGCTCATCGGCGACGGGCGCGCCCTGGTCGACGGCGTCGCCCGACGCTCGAGCGATCGGCTGGCCGGCGGCGAACGGGTCACCGTCGAGCTGAGCGCGCCGCCCGACGAGTCGCTCGAGCCCGAGTCGATCCCGTTCGGCGTGGCGTACGAGGACGCGACGATGCTCATCGTCGACAAGCCGGCGGGCCTCGTCGTGCACCCGTCGGCCGGGCACGGCAGCGGGACGCTCGTCAACGCGCTGCTCGGGCGAGCCCGGGATCGGGGCGAAGCGCTGGGATCGATCGCCGGCGTGGGTCGCCCGGGCATCGTCCATCGGCTCGACAAGGAGACGAGCGGTCTCATCGTGGTCGCCAAGAACGACCTCGCGCAGGCCAGCCTGATGCGCCAGTTCGGCGATCGGAGCATCGAGAAGGAGTACCTGGCTCTCGTGCGCGGCGAGGCGCCTTCGCCTCGCGGCCGCGTCGAGGCGCCGATCGGCCGGGATCCACGCGACCGGCAGCGCATGGCCGTCGTGGCCGGCGGGCGGGCGTCGACGACGGAATACGAGGTGATCGGCACCGGCGGTGGATACGCGCTCCTCTCGCTGCGCCCGCTGACCGGCCGCACGCACCAGATTCGCGCCCACCTCTCGTACCTGGGACTGCCGATCGCCGGCGACCTCCGGTACGGCGGGGGAGAGGGGCCGGGCGGGCTGCGACGGCAGTTCCTCCACGCCGCTCGGCTCGGCGTCGAGCGGCCCTCGGACGGACGCCGTCTGCGCG
>DASVEH010000136.1:0-4381 GCA_036380655.1 Candidatus Limnocylindria bacterium
CAGGCCGTCGGCCCACTCGGCAGCCCAGCGCGCGGTCTCGACGCTGACGGCAGCTCCGATCAGCGGCGGCGGCGTGCTCGGGAGCGTCCAGAGCCGGGCCCGATCGACGGTGACCAGGCCGTCGTGGCTGACCTCTTCGCCGGCGAACAGCGCACGCATCACGTCGACGCACTCGCGCAGCCGCGCGTTGCGGACCGACTTCCGCGGCCATCCGCCCCCGGTGATGTGCTCGTTGGACGCCTCCCCTGTGCCGAGTGCCACCCAGAAGCGGCCGGGGTACATCGCCTCGAGCGTTCCCGCGGCCTGGGCGATGATCGCCGGGTGGTAGCGCTGCCCCGGCGCGTTCACGACTCCGAACGGCAGCCGGGTCGACTGCAGGGCGGCGCCGAGCCACGACCAGGCGAAACCGGACTGCCCTTGCGACGCGCTCCACGGCGAGAAGTGGTCGGAGCACATCGCCGCGGTGAAACCGCTCTCCTGGGCGGTCTGCACCGCGTCCAGCAGCGCGGAGGGATGGACCTGCTCGTGGGAGGCATGCACGCCGAAGACCGTCACGGCGGTCCCCCTTCCCTCGCTACCCGCCGGTAGAACGTGCGGACCTCCGCAACACGCCGGGGACACGCGTTAGGGCTCCGAAGACACGGGTAGCGGCCAGAGGACCGCGCGACATCCGACACCAACAGGAGGATCCATGACCACCGCACGGGACATCATGACCCCCGGCGCCGAGTGCGCGAGCGTCAACGAGACCTTGGTGGACGCCGCCCGCAAGATGCGTGACCTCGACGTGGGCGCGCTGCCCATCTGCGGCGACGACAACCGCCTCGCCGGCATGCTGAGCGACCGCGACATCGTGGTCCGCGCCATCGCCGACGGCAAGGACGCGGGCTCGGTGCGGGTCGGCGACCTGGCCGACGGCAAGCCGATCACCATCGGCGCGGACGACTCCATCGAGGAGGCGCTCGCCACGATGAGCAAGCACGGCGTCCGCCGGCTGCCCGTGATCGACGGCCACGACCTGGTCGGCATCGTCAGCCAGGCGGACATCGCCCGCAACCTGCCGGACGACAAGATCGGCGACCTGGTCGAGGCGATCTCGAGCGCCCCGTCGAACAGCTAGAGCACGGGAGCAAGGACCCCGGCCCGCCAGGGGCCGGGGTCCGCTCTGTCCTCAGGGGTCGATGACCCCACCGGCGAGGAGAGCGAGCACGACGAGGCCGAGTGCGATCCGGTAGACGACGAACGGCCGGAAGCTGTGGGTCGAGACGTAGCGCAGGAAGTAGACGATGACGGTCAGGCCGACGAGGAAGGCGATGACCGTCGCGAGCGCGGTCGGGCCCCAGTCGACCGGCTCCCCCTCGCCGATCTTGCGCAGCTCGAACAGCCCGGACACCAGCACAGCCGGGATCGCGAGCAGGAACGAGTAGCGGGCGGCCGCCTCGCGGCGGTAGCCCATCAACAGCCCCGCTCCGGTCGTACCGCCTGACCGCGAGACCCCAGGGACCAGTGCCAGCGCCTGCGCGCCCCCGTAGACGAGGGCGTCGCGCAGCGTGAGCCGCGTCAGCGGCAGCTCGTTGCGGGCGCGGGCGTCGATGACACCGAGCACGACGCCGAAGACGACGAGCATCGAGGCGATCAGCCAGAGGTTGCGAGCCGGCCCCTCGATCGCGTCCCGGAACGTGAAGCCCAGGATTCCGATGGGCAGCGTGCCGACGATGACGTACCAGCCCATCCGTGCGTCGGGCTCGCCGCGCAGCTCGGGGCGGAAGAGGGACAGCGTCCAGCTCTTGAGGATGTTGGCGATGTCGTGCCGGAAGTACACGAGGACGGCGGACTCGGTGCCGAGCTGGGTGACAGCGGTGAAGGCCGCCCCCGGGTCGTCCCAGCCCATGGCCTCCGACACGATCCGCAGGTGAGCGCTGCTGCTGATCGGCAGGAACTCGGTGAGCCCCTGGACCAGGCCGAGAACGGCCGCCTCCCACCACGACAGCACGTGGGTCAGTCCCCCAGCCCGGACTCGTCGAGCGCCTCGGCGAGCAGGCGGAGCGCGGCCACCCGCTCGTCCAGGGACCCCGCGAAGGAGGCGACCGACAGCGTGGTGACGCCCGCCTCGGCGAAGGCCGAGAGCCGGTCGCGGATGCGCTCCTTCGGACCGATGAGAGACGTCCGGTCGATGAACTCGAAGGGCACCGCCTCGGCGGCGTCGCGGTGCTGGCGGGCCAGGTAGAGGTCCTGGACCTTGGTCGCCGCTTCCTCGTAGCCCATCCGGACGGCGAGGCGGTTGTAGAAGTTCTGCTCCCGGCTCCCCATGCCGCCGACGTAGAGGGCGGCGTAGTGGCGCAGCGGCGCCGCGCAGGCCTCCAGGTCGTCGCCGATGACGACGGGGACGGTAGGCACGATGTCGAACCCGGCCATCTCCTTGCCGGCCTTGGCCCGGCCGGCCCGGATGTGGTCGGTCGACTCGGCCGCGTGCTCCGGTGCGAAGAAGATGGCCAGCCACCCGTCGGCGATCTCGCCGGTCAGCTCGAGGTTCTTGGGACCGACCGAGGCGATGTAGACCGGGAGGTCATCACGGACGGGGTGCACGGTGAGCCGCAGCGCCTTGCCCGGCCCGTCCGGCAGCGGCAACGTCCAGAAGGTCCCCTCGTGCCGCACCGTCTCTCGGGACAGGGCCATCCGGACGATCTCGACGTACTCGCGGGTGCGGGCCAGCGGCTTGTCGAACCGGACCCCGTGCCAGCCCTCGGAGACCTGCGGCCCGGAGACGCCGAGCCCCAGCCGGAAGCGCCCGCCGGAGAGACTGTCGAGCGTGGCCGCCGTCATCGCTGTCATCGCGGGAGTGCGCGCCGGGATCTGGAAGATGGCGGACCCGATGTCGATGCGCTCGGTCTGCGCGGCCACCCAGGCGAGCACGGTGGCCGCGTCGGAGCCGTAGGCCTCCGCCGCCCAGACGGAGTCGTAGCCGATGCGATCGGCCTCGACAGCGACCGCAAGGTTGTCCCGGTCGTTGCCGGCACCCCAGTAGCCCAGGTTCACAGCGAGTCGCATGGTGGCCGACCCTATAGATTCGGCCACCATGGAGCTGCGGAGCCTCGGCAGGTCGGGACTGAAGGTGAGCCGGCTCGGCCTCGGCACCATGACGTGGGGACGCGACACCGACGAGCACGAGGCCGCCGACCAGATGTCGGCCTTCCTCGACGCGGGCGGCACCTTGGTGGACACCGCAGCCGGGTACGGCGACGGCGAGTCCGAGCGCGTGATCGGAGGGCTGCTCGCCTCGAAGGTGGACCGAGAGGAGGTGGTTCTCGCGACCAAGGCAGGCGTTTCCCGACGTACGGGAGAAAGGGTCGTCGACACCTCGCGCCGGGCGCTGCTCGACGCGCTGGACGGGTCCCTGCAGCGGCTCGGCACCGACCACGTCGACCTCTGGCAGGTGCACGCGTGGAGCCACGACACGCCCCTCGACGAGACGCTCGGCGCCGTCGACGCCGCCGTGTCGTCCGGTCGGACGAGGTACGCGGGCATCTCCAACTACACCGGGTGGCAGACCGGACGGGCGGTGACCTGGCAGGCCGCGTGGCCCGGCCGAGCACCCATCGTGTCGACCCAGATGGAGTACTCCCTGCTGCAGCGCGGCATCGAGCGGGAGGTGCTGCCGGCCGCCGTCGAGCTCGGCCTCGGCGTGCTGCCCTGGTCGCCGCTGGGCGCCGGTGTCCTGACCGGCAAGTACCGGTCGGGCACACCAGCCGACTCGCGTGCTGCCTCCCCGCACTTCGCGCGGTTCATCGAGCGCTTCCTCGACGAGCGGTCGCGACGGATCGTGGACGCGGTGGCGACCGCGGCCGACGGCCTCGACGTGGCCCCGCTGGCCGTCGCCCTCGCCTGGGTGCGGGATGCGCCGGGAGTGACCGCGCCGATCGTGGGGGCGCGGACCGCGGCCCAGCTCCGCGCGTCGCTCGACGCCGAGCGGCTCGATCTGCCGGCGGAGATCCGCGGCGCGCTCGACGAGGTGTCGTGCCCGCCGACGGGCTACCCCGAGTCCTGACCCGAACGGCTCACGCTGGCCGGAGCTGCCCCGGGCGGGCCGGGATGTGGGCAACAATGGGCCGGCGATGGCGGAGTGGGAGTACCAGCACCTCTACCTTCCGCGCGGAACCAGCCGGGGAGCCGCGCGGCGGCTGCTCACGGACCACGCCGAGTACGGTCACTGGGAGCTCGCCCGGCTGCGGCTGTTCGCCGACGGAAGCCGCCGAGTCGTGCTGCGCCGCAAGGTGATCCGGGTCGTCCGTACGGCCTGACGAGCTCCGGACCGGGGGTGCGCCCTCGGGGTTGGTGCTCGTTTGTGCCGGTTCGGAGATCATCTCGATAGAGATGACCTCCA
>DASVEH010000137.1:0-12625 GCA_036380655.1 Candidatus Limnocylindria bacterium
CGGCTACCACGCGCTCGGGGCGGACTTCAAGCCGCGGGAGTAATCGTCAGCCCTTCTCCGCGCCCGCCGTCAGCCCCTCGACCAGCAGCCGCTCGGTGAGGAAGAAGACCACGATCACCGGCACGGTCAGGATCACGGCGCCGGCCATGACGACGGTGGTCGGCACCTCGATCGTGCTGTTGGCCAGCTGCGACAGCCCCAGCGAGACGGTCCAACTCTCGCGCCGATCGACCAGGAAGAGGAGCGCGAACAGGAACTCGTTCCAGGCGATCATGAAGACGAAGAGGCCCGTGGACATGATCGCCGGTGTCGCCAGCGGGATGCTGATGTGCCGCATGACCTGGAAGCGGTTGGCCCCCTCCAGCGCGGCCGACTCCTCCAGGCTCTCCGGGATCGAGTTGAAGTATGTGCGCAACATGTGGATGGTGACCGGCACCGTCTGCGAGGCGTAGACGATGATCAGCCCGAGCAGCGACCCACGCAGCCCGATCCGTGTGAAGAAGACGAAGAGCGGGATGGCGAGAAGGATCGCCGGGAAAAGGTAGACGGCCAGGAAGACCGCGTTCACCTGGCGCCGACCGAAGAAATCGAGGCGGCTGATCGCATAGGCCCCGGGGATCGCCAGGAGCAACGATGCGATCACCGCGACGGTGGCGATGATCGCGCTGTTGCGGAGGAAGCTGAGGAAGCCCTGCCCACCCTGCTCGACGCTCCGCAGCACCTCATCGTAGGTGCCGAAGGTGAGCCGCTCGAACGGGACGAGGAGCGCGCCGGGATCGAGTGCGAGGTCGGCGATCGGCCGCACGGAAAGCAGCAGCATGTACAGGAACGGGAAGACGGTGATGACGACGAAGAAGACGACGCCGGCCCACTTGAGGACGGTGATGACGTTCGACTCGATCGTCTCGCGCGTCCACCCGCGTCGGCTCGACCCTTGAGCGGCGGCCTCCACGGCGGTCCCGATGTCCGCGGCCTGGGTCATACCGATGCCTCGGTGTTCTTGGCGAAGAACCGGAAGTAGATGAACAGGAAGACGGCGAGCAGCGCGGCCAGCACGAGCGCGAAGGCGGCCGCCGCGCCGATGTCGCCACGCCCGGTGAGCCGGTTGAAGATGCCGATCGAGACGACTTCCGTCCCGGCACCGCCGCCGGTCAGCAGGTAGATGTCGTCGAACTCGTTGAAGGTCCAGATGAATCGCAGCACGGCGAGCAGCGCGATCACCCCCGACAGCTGCGGCAGCAGGATGTAACGGAATCGCTGGAGCGGGGACGCCCCGTCGACCTTTCCCGCCTCGTCGAGGTCCGCCGGAACCGCCTGGAGCCGTGCCAGGATGAACAGGAAGGCGAACGGGAAGTATCGCCAGGCCTGGAACGCAATGACGCTGAGGAGCGCCGTCGGGACACCCAGCGAAACGCCCAGGAGCGTGACGTCACTCGTGCGCTGGCTCAGGAACGGGATGGCGCGCTCCCAGCCCAGCACGTCCTGGCCGAACGCGTTCACGATCCCGAGGTTGGGGTCGAGCATGACCGCCCACACGAATGCGACGGCCACCACCGGCGACACGTAGGGCAGCAGCATCGACGCCCGCACCAGTGTCCGGCCGCGGAATGGCGCCCGGACGACGAGCGCCGCAGCCAGCCCGAGGCCGATCGCGAGTGCCGTGCCGACCACGCTGTAGATCAGCGTCGTCAGGAGTGCGTCGAAGAAGCCGCGCGACGTGAAGACACCGATGAAATTGTCCAGCGTGAAGCCCGCCCCGAAGATGCCGACGTCCCGCAGGTCGCGGAGGCGCAGGTCGCGGAAGGCGATGAAGATCGTCCACAGGATCGGGACGACGACGACCGCCATGACGACGATGAAGGTGGGCGAGAGGAGCGTGAGGCCCGCGCGGCTCTCCTGCTGTCGCAGGGTCAGGCCCTGCCGCTCCTCACCGGTCGCCCGGTCCGCAGCCATCGGCGCGGTACCTCCGGACCGACGCTACTCGAGCGCTCCCACGATCTCCTCCACCGCTGCCTGTGCCTCGGCGGCAGCCTCATCGGCCGACATGGAACCCTCGAGGGCGAGAAGCAGGGCGTTCGGGACAGGCACCTCGGTGATCAGCGCACCCGCGAGCGCGCCCTGACCCTGGCTGAATGCCCAGCGCTTCATCGTGTCGGAGCTGGTGGTCAGCGCCTCGATCGTCGCCTCGTCGTACACCTCGCCCAGCGGGGTCCTGCGGTCGACGCCCGCCTCCAGGCTGCCCCAGGCGTCCGCGTACTCGGTCGGGTTCTCGGCGCTTCCCAGCCGGGTCGGGAACTTGCCCTCCGGCGCCAGCGCCAGCCAGTCGACGTACGCGTCACTCATCATGAACTCGACGAACTGCTGTGCCTCCTCGGTGTCGGCGTCCTCGCTGATGACGAACGAGACCATCTCGCCGAACTGCGAGGGGCCATCGCCGCTCGGGCCCTCGATCGCCGTCACCACGCCGCTGTTCTCGGCCAGGAAGAGCGGATCGTCGGTGCATTCGGGGCAGGTCGGCAGCGCGTCGTCGCGCAGGCCGGCGAGCTCGTCGAGGATGAACGACGACCAGACGATCATCGCCGCGTCGCCGGCGAAGTAGGCGGCCCGGGTCGTATCGGCGTCCTGCGCGCCGGTGACCGATCCGTTATTCACAAGGTTGGTATAGAAGTCGAACGTCTCGACGCACTCCGGCGAGCCGATCGAGACATTGCCGTCGGCGTCGACCACGTCGCAGCCGTTTGCGACGGCGAAGTACTCGAAGGTCTGCTGGACGAACCCGAGGTCATTACCGGTGGCCAGCACGATGCCGGCCTGGTCGCCGGTGTTCAGCTCCTCGGCCGCCGCCTGGATCGTGTCGAAGGTGGTCGGCGGCTCGAGGTTCGCCGCCTCGAACAGGTCGGTGCGATAGACCAGCAGCTGGGCCCAGCTGTCGCTGGGAACGCCGGCGAGACCTTCATCGGTGGTGACCAGGTCGATCGCGCTCTGCGAGAAGGTATCGGCGCCGAGTGCCTCGACCACCGCGGCGTTGGCCTCCATGTCGGCCAGGCCGTCTGCGGCGATGGAGTGCGTGAAGCCCAGCGAAAGCGCGCCGAACACGTCGGGCAGGGTGCCGCCAGCCACAGCCGAAGTCACCTGCGTCGCGAGGTCTGCTTCGCCGATGGCGACGAGGTCGACCTCGATCCCCGTCTCCTCCGTGAAGCGGTCGACGATCACCTGCGTCGCCTCGATGCGGTCCTGGTTGTCCTCGGCGCTCCAGAACGTCAGCGTGCCGTCGCCGCCTCCGTCGCCGCCGTCTCCCGACCCGGATGGAGCCGTGTCGCCGCCGCAGGCCGCAGTGATGAGCATGAGCCCGAGCAGGGCGGTAACAATCCGGAGTCGCATTGGGTCCCTCCTTGGCGCCATATCAGGTGTCGAGGAACCTACTCCACTTCCGCCGTATGTGTCTAATACCTTGCCATTCGTCGCATGCTGTTTCGACCTGCCTCCAGAAAGTGTCCCTACAGTGAACTGACCAGCGCGGAACGAAGGACGGTGGCCACCGGGCCCCGCTCCGGAACGACATGGAGCGTGGTGAGCATGATCCTGCCCTTCTGCTGGGGGAACGACCAGGTCAGCGCCACCGGCGCATGGACCCAGCCGGCGAACATCCCGGCAGCGACCTCTTCGACGTGCTCGGCCGGGTCGTATCCGGTCAGCACGTGGTCGGGCAGGACCTCGGCGTAGATGAAGTCGAGCGGGGCGCGGCGTGGAAGGTTCGGCGCCAGCTCGGGCCTGATCCAGGAGAACGCGCCGATCCAGTCGCCCGTCCACCTCATGTCGGCGCCGGGCGTCAACGGATCGGGCCATCGAGGCTGCACCCGGACGGGCCGATCGAGTGGCAGCCCGGACGGCAACGCGTCACCCGCGCGGGCCAGCAGCAGCAGGCGCGCACCCTGCCCGACTGCCTCGAGCGTCTCATCATCGAGCCGCGTGGCGACGATGAGGTCGGCGCTGGGCCGGTCGACGATCTCGTGCCCGTCCGCCGCGAGGCACGCGGCCACATCCCAGACGCCCATCGGGTCGTGGACCGAGATGCGACGGCGTGCCGGGCGACGCAGCTCCCCCGGGACGATCGCGCACGGCAGGATGGCCGTCGCGACGATGGAGCCGTCCGATCGCGAAAGCTCCACCACCAGGTCCGCGTCGGTCGTCTCGGCGACGGATGGAACCGGGAGCTGAAGCTCTCCCAGCACCGTCACCGACGCGGCCCCCCACGAACCGACCTCGGTCGACCCGGTCGACGAGCCGAGCCGCCATCTGAGCGTGCCCGCGTCGTCGGCCCACTCGGACGACACGGATACGCGGACGTTCACCTGCTCGCCCGACCACAGATCCTGACGTGGCATGTCCACGATCAGCATCGCCGGACCGAAGAACTGCGCCAGACGATCGTGGAACGGCTTCGGCCGCCGCTCGACGTCGAGGAGGCCGTTGGCCTCCCAGTAGGCGTCCGTGAACTCCGTGACGACCAGTCCAGCCATCCCGGCGTGGCGGCGTATCTCGCCGACCTGGTAGCGCAGCGCCTCCACCTGGAGCCGCCGCGTGCCCGCGGTCAACGCCGCCAGGTCTGGCCAGACCCGATCGAGTCCCTGGGCCGTGAACCGCTCGGCAATGCCGGCCGGGCGGGCGATCCCGTCGCCTGTCTCGCTCCACCACGCGTCCCGAATGCGATCGGGGTGCGGCAGCCCCCATGTACCGAACTCGCTGACCACCACCGGCTCCTCGCCTCGCCTCACGGCATCGCCGTGCGGGCTCCAGAGCCACGCCGGCCGCTCGGCCAGCTCCGCCATCTGCTCGCGCCAGCGGGGAGCTGCGTCGGGCATCGCCGCGTAGCGATGGAAGTCGGCGAGGTCGGTGTCGAGATGGAAGTTCGGTCCTCCCGCCGATGGGCATGCGGAGTTGTCGACCACCAGACGCGTCGGGTCCATGGCCCGCAGGCGTTCGGCCATCCGGCGCAGCCAGCGGCGATCCACGGAGGAGTGGCGCAGATCCGTGCCCCAGTCCTCGTTGACGATAGTCCAGATCACGACCGATGGATGATCCGCGACGGCCTCGACCATCTCCGAGAGGAGCGTCTCCGCTCGCGCTGCCGAGGCGGGTGTCAGCGTGACCCAGTTCGGGAGCTCGCACCACAGCAGCACTCCCGCCTCGTCCGCGGCATCGAGGTACGCCGGATCCGGAGTCTTGATGTGGCAGCGCAGCAGGTTGAGACCCATCTCGCGTGCCAGCTCCAGCTGGCGGTCCAGCAGTTGGCGGCCCGGCGGCGTGGAGATCGTGCCGGCGTAGAGGTCCTGGTCGAGGGCTCCCCGCAGCAGGACGGGCCGGCCGTTGAGCACCACGCGGCCCTCGTCGGTCCGTACCTCGCGGAACCCGAAGCGGGTCTCGATCTCGTCGACCGGTTCGCCGTCGACCCGCAGCCGAGAGATGAGGCGGTAAAGGTTCGGCGTATCGACATCCCAGGCCAGGTGATCAGGCACGTGAAGCTCGGCCGTGATGACCGGCTCCGCCGCGATCGAGGATCGGGCCACCTCGTTTCCCGCTGGGTCGACCACCGTGAGCTCGAGCTGTCCCTCGCCGGCGTCGGACGTCCAGACCCGTGCAGTGACGGTACCCGTCGCCCAATCCGCGCCGGCTCGGAGGCGGTCGAGCCGCCGGTGCGGCCGGTACTCGAGCGTGACGGAGCGCCAGAGGCCGCTCTGGCTCGCGTACCACGTCTGCTTGCCGTGGGGAATCTCGCGGATGGGCAACTCCGGGACACGGGCGTCGGCACGCGCCAGGCGTTCGTCGGAGAGTCCCGGGTACTCGTCCAGGGCGTTCATCGGGTTGGTGACGAGCAGCGCAAGCCGATTGGGAGCGTCATGACGCAGGTCGCGGAGCGGAAGCTCGAATGGCGTGTATCCACCCTCGTGCGCGCCGATGCGTCGCCCGTTGAGCCACGCCTCGCAGCGATACATCACGGCGCCGAATCGGACCACGACCTCCCCGTCGTCGCTCCATGATGCGGGGAGCTCGATGTCGCGCCAATACCAGGTGTGTACGATGCCGAACGGCTCCGGGACCTGCGCCTCCCAGCATCCCGGCACGGTGATCGGCTCGCCGTGCGGCAGATCGGCCGCGGATCGCTCCAGTCGGGGATCCCGGACGAAATGCCACTCCCCGTCGAGCTGTACAGATTCGCGCGTCACATCGAGGCTCCGGTGGGCGTGGCCGTCACCCCGTCCGGAACGAGCTCAGTGGCCGAGCTCGCGCCCCGCCGCAGGCCGTCGATGAACTGCGCGAACCCGAAGCGAGGCCGCCACCCAAGCCGGCGCGTTGCGAGGCCGATGTCGTAGACCACGTTGATGGGTCCCCACGGCTTCGCGTCGATCTCGCCCAGGAGGCGTGGCGCATCTGGCCAGTGGCGTTCGACCACGGCCATCGGGTCGGTCCGCAACTCCTCCAGGTCCCCGTCGCCGAACGGGAGCGGGGAGAAGATGTTGTAGGCCGCGAAATCCGTCGCGGCCTCGAGAGAGCGGAGCGCGGCGACATTGGCCGACGCCACGTCGCGGACGTCCACACCACCGTAGAGCATGCGGATGCCGTAATGGCCGAACGGCTCTGGCACGAACATGCCATAGCGCAACGCGGCCGCTCGCAGGCCGTGCGTGCGCGCGAAGTAGGCGACGAGGCGTTCGCTCATGACCTTCGACTGCCCGTACATGTCGCCCGGCCGAAGAGGGAGCGCCTCGTGGACCCGAACCGCTGGCTCGTCCCCCGAAGGGCTCGATGAGGACCCATAGACGCCCATCGTGCTCGACAGCACGATCGCCTGTACTCCCGCCTCGACGGCTGCCTCCAGCAGGTTGTACGTCCCGTCGACATTCAGTTCCCAGAAGTCGCGGCTCGGGTGTTCTCGGAGATGGATGCCGTGCCACGCCGCGGTATGGATCACCGCGTCGACGCCATCGACTGCGCGGCGCACATCGTCCGGGCGCCGAAGATCGGTCTCCCTGAACTCGATGCCCGGTTGCTCGAACGGGCTGACGTCGCAGCTGCGAACGGTCCAGCCCTCACTCCTCAACAGCGGCGCCAGCTCACGGCCGAGCGTGCCAGAGCCGCCGGTGATCAAAACTGTTCGCGCCAAGTCGAGCTCTCCTGTGGTCGCATTTGAATTCTGACCGCTGCAGAACGCTTTTGGATAGCGCACAACCCACTTCTGCCGGTTGACGGCAGAAGTATGATCGCACGATGCCGAGCGACATGACCGAGCTGATCGGATCGCGACGACCCGGTCGGCCGGGCGGGCAGTGCGTTCCTGCTGCCGGTCCTCGCGATGGGGAAGTGGTGGCGGTCTCTGGCCTGGCCGGATGAGCGGACCAGCCGCCCGGCCCGCGTCGGCCGCCGTCATCGGGACGGGGTTCGTCGGCGCGCAGCACGTCGAGGCACTTCGCCGGATCGGCGTCGATGTCGCGGTCGTCGTGGCGAGCGCGCACGACCGGGCACGGACTGCCGCAGAGGGTCTTGGCGTGCGCCGCTGGACCGCCGACTGGGGATCCGCCGTGTCCGATCGGGGGATCGACGTGGTCCACGTCTGCGTGCCGAATGACCTTCATCGGCCCGTCGTCCTGGCCGCGCTCGCCGCGGGCAAGCACGTGGTGTGCGAGAAGCCGCTCGCCCTCGACCTTGCCCAGGGTCGAGAGCTGGCCGATGCCGCCGGCCGAAGCGACCGCGTCGCCGTCCTCTGTCACAACTACCGCTTCTTCCCCATGGTTGCGGAGTTGCGGCTGAGGGTTGCGGCCGGCGTCCTTGGACGGGTGCACTCGCTCCGCGGCGCCTACCTCCAGGACTGGCTGGTCTCGGCCGATGCGACCAACTGGCGGATCGATGCTGCCCGCGGAGGACGGTCACGCACCATCGCCGACATCGGTACTCACTGGGTCGACCTCGCCGAGACCGTCGCCCAGTGCAGGCTGGAGGCGGTCCTGGCCGAGTTGGCCACCATCCATCCTCGCCGTCCGGCGCACGCCCACGCGCAAACGTTCACGGCCAGCGCCGATGCGGCCGACGACTGGGTCGATGTCGACACCGAGGACCAGGCCGGCCTGCTGCTTCGCTTCGAGGGCGGCGTCACCGGGGTGCTCAGCCTGTCACAGGTCGCCGCCGGCCACAGCAACGATCTCGAGCTGTCGATCGATGGCGCCGCCGGCTCAGCCACCTGGCGCCAGGAGGAGCCCGATCAACTGCGGCTGGCGCGAAACGGGACCGTCGAAGTGATCGCACGCTCGCCCGACGGTCTCTCTCCGGGGGCGCGCCAGCTCGCCCGCCTGCCGGCCGGCCACAACGAGGGCTGGGCCGATGCACTGCGCAACCTGCTCGCCGCAGCGTACGGTGCGGTCCGGCGGGATCGCATCGCCGACGAGGCGGGCGCCGCACCCATTCCCACGTTCGACGACGGCGTACGTCACCTGGCGTTCGTCGAGGCCGCGCTGCAGAGCGCGACCGCGGGAAGCTGGGTCTCGATCGACGAAGTGTTGAACCAACGGCCATCGGCAGCGGAGGTTTCATGAAGCTCGGCGTCTTTGATCCGGTGTTTGGCACGATGGAGCTCGAGCCGATGCTCGATCGCATCGGTCAGCTGGGCCTTCAGGCGGTAGAGGTCGGCGCCGGGAACTATCCGGGCGATGCGCATTGCCGGCCAGGGGAGCTGCTGAAGGATTCGACAGCACGCAGCCGCTTCGCGGATGCGTTCGCCTCTCGAGACCTCGCGATCAGCGCGCTGTCGTGTCACGGCAACCCGATCCATCCCAATGCGGAGCGCGCGGCGCAGGACGATGCCGTCTTCCGCGATACGGTGCGGCTGGCCGGCGAGCTGGGTGTGGGTGTCGTGAACCTCTTCTCGGGCTGTCCGGGCGACGGGCCGAACGCCTCTCAGCCGAACTGGGTGACGTGCGCCTGGCCGCCCGAGTTCAGCGAGCTCGTGGCGTGGCAGTGGGAGGAGGTGGTGCTCCCGTACTGGCGCTCGGCAGGCGCCTTCGCGTCCGAGCACGGGGTGCGGCTCGGCTTCGAGATGCATCCGGGCTTCGTGGTCTACAACCCGAAGACGCTGCTCCGGCTGCGGGCCGAGGTCGGCGAGGTGATCGGCGCAAACCTGGATCCATCGCATCTGTTCTGGCAGGGGATCGATCCGATCGCCGCCATCCGCGATTTGAAGGAGGCTATCTACCACGTGCACGCCAAGGACACGGCGCTCGATCCCTACAACGTCGCCCGCAACGGAGTCCTGGACCTGGAGCGGTACGACGACGTGGCCAACCGCTCATGGGTCTTTCGGAGCGTCGGCGACGGGCACGACGTGCTCTTCTGGAAGCGCTTCGTGAGCGCGCTTCGGGTGGTCGGCTACGACCACGTGCTCTCCATCGAGCACGAGGACAGCCTGGCGTCGACCGATGAGGGCCTCACCCGCGCGATCGGCACCCTCAACCAGGCGGTCCTGACCGAGCCGGCCGGCGCGATGTGGTGGGCATAGAGATGGTGAAGCTCGCCATCCAGTCCCGGCTCGTTCCGGGAGACTCCCTGCGCGAGAAGCGGGAGAACGCGCTTCGCTACGGTTTCGATGGAATCGAGCTGTCGCACTTCCCGATGATCGAGGCCGCCGAGGAGGCGCTGCGCGACGGTGTGCCCGTCAGCGCGATGTGCTCCGGCCATCGCGGATGGTTCATCGATCCCGATCCTGAGCAGATCCGCGCCTGCCTCGAGGACGTCAAGCGGCTGCTCGATCTCGGGGCGCAGCTCGAGGCACCGCTGATCGTCGTCCCCATCTACGGTCGCACCAACAAGCTGCCCAACTGCGGGACCGGGCGCACGCAGGAGGAGGACGAAAGGCTCTGGCTCGAGGGGCTGCGCGAAGCGAGCGACCACGCCGAGCGCGTCGGCGGCACCCTGGTGGTGGAGGGGATCAACCGATACGAGAACAGCGTGTCGGTCACCGTGGCCGATGCGGTTCGCTGGGCGCGCTCGATGGAAAGCGAGAACGTCCGGGCGATGGGCGACGTCTTCCACATGAATATCGAGGAACCGGACATGGGCGCCGCCCTGGTCGAGGCCGGGGAGATGCTCGCCTACGTGCACCTGGCGGACTCGCAGCGACTCGAGCCGGGGCAGGGCCATCTCGACTTCGCCAACGTCTTCGACGGCCTTCGACGCCTGGGATACGACGGATGGGCGTCGATGGAGTGCAACCTCTCCGGCGAGCCGGATCGGGTGTTGCCGGCCGCGGTCGCCTTCCTGCGAGGGCATCTCGAGCGCGCCGAAGCCGCCGTGGGCGCCGCATGACCGCCACTCAGCCGCTTCCCGAGGCCCTCCGCGGACCGATCGAGCGTGGGGAGATCGGCGGCCGCACGGTGCAGTTGAGCCAGACGGGGGAAGTCGAATGCGTCCGCTACGACCCGGCTTCGCTCGCCGACGGCCACGTCCGCATTCGCACCGTGCGCTCGGCGATCAGCTCCGGTACCGAGATGACGTTCTACGGACGCAACGCAACGAACGCCTACCTCCATCGGCACTGGAACGAGGAGCTGCGGATCTTCGAGGCCGGCACGGCATCCATGGACTACCCGCTCGTGATCGGCTACCGCGCCGCCGGAGAGGTGGTGGAGACGCGATCCGCCGAGGTCGCCGTCGGGACGCGGGTGTACGGGAGCTGGCGGCACACCGAGCTGACATCGCTCCCCGGCGAGGTTGCGCTCGCCCAGCGGTTGCCCGAAGGGCTGACCTGGGACGATGGCGTGGACATCGCGCAGATGGGACCGATCTGCGCGAACGCCGTGGCCTACGGCGAGGGTGAGCATGCCGGCCGGCCGGCCGTCGTGTTCGGGGCCGGCGTGGTCGGACTGCTGACCGCGCAAATGGTGCGTGCCACCGGCGCAGACCCGGTCCACGTCGTGGACAGGCTCGCGGCCCGGCTGGAGATCGCTGCTTCGCTCGGGCTCGAGACGGTCGATGCGACGAGCACCGATGACGTGGCCGCCAGCCTCAAGCGGCTCCACGGCGCGGAAGGCATCCCGGTGTCGTGGGAGTGCACCGGGTCGACGCGCGCCCTTCACGAGGCGATCCGGGTCGTGCGGCGCCGCGGCGCCGTGGTGGCGGTCGGCTTCTACCAGGGAGAGGCAGCAGGCCTCGTGCTCGGTGACGAGTTCCATCACAACGGAGTCCGGATCGTGTGCGGCCAGATCGGCAACGTGCATCCGGGCCAGACGTGGCACACGCTGCGGTCGGGCACGATCGGGATGGCGCTGGCCAACCAGGTCGTTCTTGGCGGCCTGCCGCGGCTCACGCTGCCCGTCGAAGAGGCGGCGCGCGGCTTCGCGGCGCTGGAGCGGCCGGGAGACGTGCTCCAGGTTGCGCTGACCTACGACGGAGCCAGCTGAGGTGCGGGCCGATGCGGTGGGCACGCGCATGCAACGCGTGCCGCAGTTCCTGGGCGACGGTCGGATCGGAATCCGGGAGCGGCCGGTCCCCGATCCCGGAGCCGGTGAGCTCCTGCTGCGCGTGCGGGCCAACGCACTGTGCGGGACCGATCGCGATCAGCTGCGCACCGGGTCGGCCGTCACGCCCGGACACGAGACGGCTGGCGATGTCGTGGCCGGCGGGCCTGGTACCTCGACCCCGATCGGCACGTCGGGTGTGGTCTTCCTGATGGACTTCTGTGGCGAGTGCCGCTCGTGTCGGATGGGCGCCACGAATCAATGCCTCGCCAAGCGGGCCGACATGGGCTTCACGGCGGACGGCGGCCTCGGCCAGCTCGAGCTCGTTCACGAATCCAACTTCTTCGCCACGGACCCCGAGCTCGACCCTGCCGAGGCAACCCTCCTGCTCGATGTGATGGGAACGACGTCCCACGCACTTGAGCGAGCGCGTGCGGTGCGTGACGACATCGGATCGCTCGTGATCGCCGGAGCCGGACCGGTGGGCCTCGGGGTCGTCGCGATGGCGCGCCTCCTCCTCGGCCCGAGAGTCCCAATCCTGATCACCGACGTGAACCCGTACCGTCTCGGGCTCGCCGAGCGGCTCGGAGCGATCCCCGTCGACGTCAGGCACGGCGGGCTGGCGGATGCGCTGCGTGACGCGCTCCGGGCGGAGCGTGCCGACGTAGCGATCGACACAGCCGGGCGCGAGGCCTCCCGCCGCACGCTGCTCGATTCGCTCGGCTCTCGTGGCGTGCTCGTGTGCGTCGGGCACGGCGAAGGGCTGACCATCTCGACGAGCGGCGACCTGATCGCGCCCGAGCGGACCGTGATGGGGAGCGAGTACTTCCGCTTTGACGCCTTTACGGCAAACCATGAGCTGCTGCGGCGCAATCGTGCGTACCTGGGACAGATCATCACTCACCGGTTCGGCATCGGCGAGCTCGAGGAGGCCTATCGATGCTTCCTGGCTGGCGAGACCGGCAAGGTCGTCGTCGAGCAGTGAGCGCCGCGGCTCGTCCCCTCACCCGGTTCGGGCTCTTCATGGGCCAGGTCGGCATGTCCTGGCCCGAGCTGATCGAGCGCTTCGTCCTGGCGGACGAGCTCGGCTTCGACCACGCATGGCTCGTAGACCACCTGATGCC
>DASVEH010000138.1:0-3895 GCA_036380655.1 Candidatus Limnocylindria bacterium
GACCGCTACTCGGAGCTGCGCACGGCCGCGACAGCCGGCCTGCCCAAGGTCGAGATGTCCTACATCGGCGGGTAGGCCACTCGGCCGGGTCCTGCGCCGACTCCGGCATGCGCGACGCATCGCCGCGAAGTCCTCCCAGGTATCGACGTCGCGCGGAAGCGCGCGCTCGACCCGCTCGGTACGGACCCGCTCCGGCCCGCGGTCCTACTTCTTCGCGGCCTCGAAGTAGGGGTTCGTGCCGCTCTGATGGTCGGTCACATCCACCACGCTCGTGATCTCCGCCACGGCCTGGATGATGGCCCTCTCGATCCCCTGGCTGAGCGTGACGGTGGCCATCGCGCAGCCCTGACAGCCGCCACCCAGCTTGAGGTAGGCGGTTCCCTGCTCGACCGCCACGAGCTCGGCGCGGCCGCCGTGCGCGGCGATCGTCGGGTTCACCTGCCGGTCAAGCACCTGGATCACGCGCTGGGCCACGTCGCCGCTCAGGTCGGCGAGCGGTGGCGCGCCGATCGCTGGGCTCGGTGTGTTGGGGTTGTCTACGCGCAGGCCACTGGTGCCGAACGGGTCGTCCAGCCAGTCGATCGTCGCGCCGCGGACCTTGTCGAAGTCGCACTCGGGGATCACGATCGCGAGGTCCCGGTGGCGGACGATGGCGTCGTGGGGCGCCGCCGCGTCGAGCGGCTTGAGCGAGATGCTGCAGGTCCACTGGTTGGCGGAGGTGCCGGTCACCTCGATCCACATCGCCTGGCGCTCGGGCTCCGCAACCTGGAGCAGGAAGCCCGTGACCTTGTCGTAGGCGGCGTTGGTCATGTCGAGCCACCGCTCGCCGGAGGTCTGGTCGTCGACGCTCATCGGCCCCGACCTATGCTACTCGCGTGGCTCGTGTGCTCCTCCTGCTGCCGACGGCCACCTACCGGGCGGCCGACTTCCTCACCGCCGCCCGCGCGCTCGGCGCCGAGGTCGTGGTGGCGTCCGAGCGGCGGCTCG
Source organism: Candidatus Limnocylindria bacterium (assembly GCA_036380655.1). Lineage (GTDB taxonomy): Bacteria > Chloroflexota > Limnocylindria > QHBO01 > QHBO01 > JACDBZ01. The sequence continues at coordinate 988 of DASVEH010000138.1, forward strand.
TCTCGATGGGCGACGCCCAGTTGACGCTCGACCTGTGCCGGCCGGAGGCGGCCGCGGAGGCGATCGCGGCGCTTGCGGAGGACAGTCCGCTCGACGCGGTGGTGGCCGTCGACGACCAGGGAGTGCGCGTGGCCGCGCTCGCTGCCGAGCGGCTGGGGCTCTCCGGCAACCCGCTGGAGGCCGTGGCCGCCACGCGCGACAAGGCGGCGATGCGGCGCGCGCTCGCGGTCGCCGGAGTGCCGCAGCCCGAGCATCGCACGGTCGGCCCGAGCGACGACGCGGCGGCGGTCGCCGCCGAGGTCGGGCTTCCCTGCGTCGTAAAGCCGCTGTCGCTGTCGGCGAGCCGTGGCGTGATCCGGGCGGATGATCCGCACGCGGCGGCGGTGGTGGTCGCGCGGGTTCGCGCGATCCTTGCCGAGGCGGGGGAGGACCCGGAGGGGCCGCTCCTGATTGAGCGCTACGTGCCGGGCGCCGAGGTGGCCGTTGAGGGTCTCATGCGCGCCGGCGTGCTCGAGCCGCTCGCGGTCTTCGATAAGCCGGACGCGCTCGAGGGGCCCTACTTCGAGGAGACGATCTTCACGACGCCGTCGCGGCTCCCGAGCGAGATCGTCGCGGCCGTGACCCGCATGACCGCGGATGCCTGCGGCGCGCTCGGGCTGCGCGAGGGCCCCGTCCACGCGGAGCTGCGCGTCGACGACGAGCGCGTGTGGATGCTCGAGCTCGCGGCGCGCTCGATCGGCGGGCTGTGCTCCCGCTCGCTTCGCTTCGGCGTGGGTGTGAGCCTCGAGGAGGTGATCCTGCGCCACGCGCTCGCGCTGCCGCTCGGCGATCTCGGCCGCGAGGAGGCGGCGTCGGGCGTGATGATGTTGCCGATCCCCCGCGCGGGCGTGCTGCGGGAGGTACGCGGCCAGGACGAGGCGCGGGCCGTGCCGGGCATCGCCGGGCTCGAGATCTCGATCGGCCGCGACCGCCCCGTCCGTCCGCTGCCGGAGGGTGATCGCTACCTCGGCTTCCTGTTCGCCCGCGGCGAGACGCCCGCCGAAGTCGAGCACGCATTGCGAGCCGCGCACGAGCGGCTCGAGATCGACATCGCCGAGACCGCGGCCGGCGAGCGGTCGGAGCCGGCGACCGCACGGGGCTAGGCTCCAAAGCGATGCGCGTCCTGCTCGTCTCGACCTACGAGCTCGGCCACCAGCCGCTGCACGTGGCCTCGCCGGCGGCCGCCCTACACAGGGCGGGGCACGAGGTGCGCTGCCTCGACCTGTCGGTCGAGCGCTGGGATACCCGCGCGCTCGAGTGGGCGCAGGCCGTCGGATTCTCGGTGCCGATGCACACCGCGATGCGCCTCGCCATGCGCGCCGCGGCGGGCGTCCGCCGCGCGCGCCCCGAGCTGCCGGTCTGCTTCTACGGGCTCTACGCGCCGGTGAGCCGCGATCTCACCGTCGGCGCGCTGGCCGACCGTGTGATCGCCGGCGAGTACGAGCCGGCGCTGACGGCGTGGGTCGGCGCGCTGGCGGCCGGCGGTCCGCCCGGCGCACGGGCGGACGAGCCGCTCGTCCAGCTCGGCCGCGGCCAGTTCGAGCTCCCGGCACGTGACCTGCTGCCGCCGCTCGAGCGCTACGCGCACCTCGCGCTCGGAGGCGACGAGCGGCTCGTGGGCTACGTCGAGGCGAGCCACGGCTGCGTGCACCGGTGCCGCCACTGCCCGGTGCCCCCCGTCTACGACGGGCGCATCCGGATCGTCGGCGCAGACACCGTGCTAGGGGACATCGCGAGCCTCGTCGAGTTGGGCGCCCGCCACATCACCTTCGGCGATCCCGACTTCCTCAACGGCCGCCGCCACTCGCTGCGCGTCGTGCAGGCGATGCACGAGCGCTTCCCCGACCTCACCTTCGACTGCACGACGAAGGTCGAGCACATCCTGCGCGACGCCGAACTGTGGCCGACGCTCGCCGGGTCGGGCTGCCTGTTCGTGGTCTCCGCGTTCGAGTCGGTCAACGACGAGATCCTCGAGCGGCTCGACAAGGGCCACACGACCGAGGAAGCCGCACGGGCGATCGCGCTGCTGCGCGAGCATGGGATCGAGATCCGCCCGTCGTGGATGCCGTTCACCCCCTGGACGACGCCCGACGACGTGGTCGAGATGCTCGACTTCGTGGCCGAGCACGACCTCGTCGGCAACGTCGATCCGGTCCAGTACACGATCCGCCTGCTGCTCCCCGAGGGATCGCTGCTGCTCGAGCGCCCCGACATGCGCCCGCACCTCGGAGGCTACGACGCCGAGCGGCTCAGCTACAGGTGGACCCCGATCGACCCCGACAGCGACCGCCTCCAGGCCCGCCTCGCGGCGCTCGTCCAGCAGAGCGCGGCGGGCTCCGAGCCGATCCCCGAGACGTTCGCGAAGGTGCGCGCGGCGGCGCTCCAGGCGGCTGGGCGATCGCCGTCGCCCGCCGGCCGCGCCGAGCCGATCCTCGCCGGCTCGACCGAGGGGAGGCCACGGCTCACCGAGCCGTGGTTCTGCTGAGCGGAGCCCACAGAGGGCCAGTTTGGCCCTCTCGACGAGGTGTAGCCGCCCCGCCCGGCATAGCGATGTCACGCGCGTGAGACGCCCCGCTGGCGTGGGCCAAGCTCTATTGGTGGCGGTTCCTCAGACGTTGCAACTGATCCCGACCCCGGTGACGCCACGAGCCCAACACTGCGCCACTTCCAGGAACTGAAAAGTGCGCCGCCGAGGGCGAGCGGCTTCGCATACGCCTGCTCCGCCACCAAAGCGCTCGCGGGCGACGGCCCAATCGCCGTGCCGCACACTGCCGCTCAGGACGGTGCGACGCGAGGTCGCACGAAACGAGTGAACTACCGATTGGAGGATCAGCGGATGTGATGTTGAGCGTGTAGTTCCAGGCCCGTG
>DASVEH010000139.1:0-2043 GCA_036380655.1 Candidatus Limnocylindria bacterium
AGCCAGCCGGTCGCACCGATCTCGGCGTACGTCGTGCGCGCGGCCACCAGCAAGGGCGCCGCGTCATCCAACCGGCCCTGGTCGACCAGCCAGCGGGCTAGCTCTTCCTGCGCGCGGGCCACCTCGCCGACCGCGCCGTACGCCGCCAGCGCGTCGATCCCGGCGCGCAGGTCGGCCTCGACGTCGGCCGGGTCGGCCCCGCGGGCGGCGGCCACCAGACCGCGCAGCCGCAGCCACTGCGCGCCGACGCCGGGCGAGACGAGGCCGGACGGCGCCGTCGCCACCGGCTCGAGCAGCCGCTCGGCCAGGTCGATGTCGTCGGCCGCCAGTGCAGCCTGGACGAGGGACGGCCAGAGGACGCCGAAGTCGTCCTCGATCCCCACCGCCGTGACCAGGTGCTCCATCGCCTGCGCGGCGAGAGCTGCCGAGGCGGTGTCGTCGCCGGTGGCACGAGCGCGCGCCACATCGCCGGTGACGAGCCAGGCACGGTCGGCATCGTCGGGAAGTGGGGCATCGACGTCGGGAACGTCGTCAGGGGAACGGCCCTGGGCGTCCGCGAGCCAGCAGTCGAGGGTACGCAGGACGCCCATCGAGGCAGGGTCGACCGTCTGCTCCCAGACCGTCGACGTCAGCGGGCCCACCTCGCCGTAGCGGCCGGCCTGCCACAGCCCGATCGCCTGGTTGAGCATGGCGAACTCGCGCATGAACTGTTGGCCGGACCGGCGCCCCACCTCGATCGCCTCGGCCGAGGATGCCAGCGCGAGCGCCAGGTCCCGGCTGTTCTGCTGCGAGGCCAGGTTGACCAGGGCCCGGCCCAGCGCGCTCCACAGATCGTGGTCGCGCGCGATGCGCCCCGCCGCCTCCTGAGCGGCTTTCGCGGCGGCCGGTGCACCAATCGTGCTGTACCGCAGGCCTGCCTGGATGAGGGCGTTCGCCACCGCGTCCCGGTCGTCGAGCGCCTCCCCGAGCAGGAGCGCCTGCTCGGTCCAGCGCGCCTGGACGTCCCATGCCGTCAGCCGGGTGGTGGCGCGGGACAGTGCATTGGTGAGCGCCAGCCGCGCGCGGTCGGCGCCGGGCAGGTCCCGGATCGCGTGGTACCGCGCCTCGGCCGCGTCGACTGCGGCAGTGAGCTCACCAGTGGTCGACAGGCTGGTCGCCAGGGCAGCGACCGCGAGTGCTGCATCGACGGGGCGACCCAGCTCGTCGAACGCGGCCGCCGCCTCTGTGGCGTGCCGGCGGGCCTCGGCGTATCGGGCGGCGTCTTGGGCGGCCGGAGCCGCGGCGAGCTGGAGCCGGGCCCGTTCGGCGCGGTCGGTGGTCCGGTCCAGCGCTGCCTCGAGCAGGTTCAGGGCCTCCGCCGGTGCCCCCAGGCTGCGGGCTCGCTTGGCCGCCCGCTCCAAGTGGCCGCAGGCCCGTGCCGTCAGCTCGGGGCCGTCGGTATCGCCGGCCTGGCCGGCGTCGACGGCGTCGAGCAGGTGGCTCGCGATGAGCACCGAGAGCTCGTCGGCCGGATCCGCGTCGGCCTCCAGGTGCCCGGCCGCCGCGAGGTGACGGCCCTTGCGGTCGCGCCGCGACTGGGTGGCGTACGCGACCTGTCGGACCACCGACTGGACGAACCGGTGCTGCCCGCGCTCGGCACTGAACCGGTCCGACTGGACCGCGAGGATCTCCTTGCGAACCAGGGACGTGAGGACGTCATCGAGCGTCTCAAGGTCGCAGCCCAGCGCCACCAGGCCGTCGCGCTCGAAGCTGGTACCGAGGACGCTCGCCGCGGTGACGACCTGCTTCTCCTCCGTCGTCAGCGCGTCCAACCGGGCGGCGACCAGCGCCTGCAGCGAGGCGGGCGCGCCCACCGCGGCGAGGTCGAGGTCCGCACCGTCGGCCGGCACGTACTGGCCACCGCGCGCGATGACCAGGTCCTGATCGATGAGGGCGCGGACCGTCTCCACCGCGAACAGCGGGATGCCCTCGGCCCGATCCACCAGCGCTGCCCGGGCGTGGCCGGTGAGCCCGACGACGAGGCCATCGACGAGCTGGGCCATG
>DASVEH010000140.1:0-2626 GCA_036380655.1 Candidatus Limnocylindria bacterium
CCCGCGCCGTTGGGGCCGATGAGCGACACGATCGAGCCGCGCGGGATCTCGAAGTCGACGTCGCGGTTGGCGACGAGGCCGCCGAAGCGCATCGTGACCTTGTCGGCCTTCAGCAGCACGCCCCCATCGGCAGCCGGCGCAACCTGGGGATCGGGAGCCCTGACGCTCATATCGTCACCACCGGACGGCCGGTGTCCTCGCCGGCGGTTTCGGCGTATTGATCTTCGTCGCTCTCGTGCTCGTGCAGCTCGGCGCTTCGCTGCCGGCTCGGGAGGAGGCCCTCGGGCCGCAGCAGCATCATGACCACCAGCACCGCGCCGTAGATCAGGAGGCGGTACTCGGCGAACTCGCGCAGGAACTCTGGCAGGCCGACCAGAACGAACGCTCCGAGGACGACGCCGGCGATGTTGCCCATCCCGCCCAGGATGATGAGCGCCAGGGCGTTGATGCTGACCAGGATGTTGAAGCTGTCGGCGAAGATCACGCCGATTTTGGCCGCGAAGAGGGCCCCGGACACGCACCCGAAGGCGGCTCCGAGACCGAAGGCGAGCAGCTTGTAGTACGTGGTGTTGACACCGGTCGCCTCGGCGACCGATTCGTCCTCACGCATCGCGTTCCACGCCCGGCCGACGCGTGACGAGGCGAGGCTGGTGGCGGCCACGGCCGCGAGGATGCAGAAGAAGAGGATCGGGTAGTAGATCGACTGCGGGTCGCGCCCGAAAGGCAGGGGAGCGGGGATCGAGAGGATCCCCTGCGCTCCGCCGGTGACCGGCTGGGCCCACGCCGACTTGAAGATCTCTCGGGCGATCTCGCCGAAGCCGAGGGTGACGATGGCAAGGTAGTCGCCGCGCAGCCGCAGGACCGGCGCCCCCACGAAGAGGCCGATCATCGCCGCGGCGATGATCACGAACGGCAATGCGCCGAAGAACGGCAGCTCGGGGCTGAAGGCCGGCGACGCGGGCGACGTCAGCAGCGCCGTGGTGTAGGCGCCGACGGCGTAGAAGGCGACGTAGCCGAGGTCGAGCAGCCCGGCGAAGCCCACGACGATGTTGAGGCCGAGGCCGAGGAGCACGTAGATCCCGACCGTGCCGATCACCTCCGACAGCCGCTGCCCCACGATGAGAGGCATGAGCAGCAGCAGGCCGACGAGCGCGGCGTAGACGAGGAGCTTCCCCATCCGCTGACGGCCCGCAGGCATCGCGGCGACGCGCTCGCGCGCTCGATCCCCGCGCGTTGCCCAGGCGTAGACGCTCCCGGACACCAGCGCCAGAACGAGGATGAATCCGTGCGGCGTGAGCCCACCGCCGGCGTAGAGGAAGTCCTCCACCAGGTTCAGGCTCAGGTTGCGAAGCACGGGGCCGAGGAACGGCTCCATGAGCGCGACGATGACGGTGATGACGGCGCCGAGGGTCAGGGCGCGGGCGATGAGCGGAGGCAGCCCATGCAGCGCGGCGCCGGCGAGGCCCAGCAGCCCTCCGCCCGCCACGAGGATCACCGAGCCGAGCACGGGGCCCTGTCCGAACTGAAGCGTCTCCGCCAGGGCGGGGCGCGCGTTGACGAGGATCCAGCGGATGTCTGCCGACACCACCAGCAGGCAGAGGAGCGCGAGCACGAGTCCGCCCGCCACGCCGGCGATGAGCCCGAGGCTCAGGATCCTCGATAGAGGCCTGTCGAGCTCCGCCGCCCGGGCCCGGGCCGCTATCCATCCCGCAAGAATGATGAACATCAGGGGCAGGGTCGTCCCGACCGTCACGATGCCGGCGATCAGGTCCCGGGCCTGGAAGGTCGCGACCATTCCGACGAGGCTGACGTGCGCTCCGGCGATGCCGCTCAGCAGGCCGGTGACTGCGGCACGGCGGACGAGCGCGTCCATCACACGCCCTCCTTACGGCCCAGGAAGCCCTCCGGCCTGAAGATCAGCACGAGCACGAGGACCGAGAAGGCGATGACGTCCTGGAGCTGGTTCGGCGAGGGAATGTTGTAGCCCGACAGGAAGAGGTTCGGACCTACCTGCTCCAGGATGCCGAGTGCCAGTCCTCCGAGCGCCGCTCCAATGACGTTGCCGATCCCGCCGAGTACCGCCGCGGTGAAGGCCTTGATGCCGGGCAGGAAGCCCATGAAGAAGTGGACCTGGTTGAAGAGCAGCGTGTAGAGGATGCCTGCCGCGCCGGCCAACAGGCCACCGATCGCGAAGGTGGTGACGATGATCCGATCGACGTTGATCCCCATCATCGCTGCGACGTCCTTGTCCTCGCTCACCGCGCGCATCGCGCGACCGGTCCGGGTCCGGTTGATGAAGAAGTAGAGCGCGAACATGAGGGCGACGGCCGACACGATGACGACGAGTGCGTCGACCGCGATGAGGATCGGCCCGAGCTGCAGATTGCCGCCGAATAGGCCGAAGCTCGGATAGGCGCGGACGCCGGAGCCGTAGAAGCCGCGCGCCGTGTACTGGAGAAAGAGCGATGCGCCGATGGCGGTGATGAGGGGCACCAGCCGTGGCGCGCCACGGAGTGGCCGATAGGCGATCCGCTCGAGCATGACGGCGACGAGCATGCTTACGAGCATGGCGGTGGCGAGCACGAGCAGGAAGGCAAGGACCGGGCTCGCCTCCATGAGGCCCGTC
>DASVEH010000141.1:0-10695 GCA_036380655.1 Candidatus Limnocylindria bacterium
GCCGCACCCGGACGCCGTCGAAGACCTGGATCGGCGGAATCTGCTCGAGATCGACCAGGTCGCTCATGGGTCCTCCGTTCGGCTCGTGTGCCGCCAGACTACCGCGACCCCGCTACGCTTGCCGCATGCCGCGAGCCGCAAAGCCCACGCGTACCGATGCGAGCGCAGAGCCGAACAAGCTCATCCGCCAGCAGGCCGGCACCTATCGGACGCCGGACCAGCGGTTCGAGGTACGCGAGGCCGATGTCGGCTGGTTCCTCGTCGACTCGGAGCAGACCAACGAGTTCGGACAGGAGCTGATCCAGGGCCCGTACCCGACCCTCAAGGCCGTCCGCGAGGCGCTGCCCGAGGCACGCGCCGCGAAACGCACCACCCCGGCGCCGCGGCCGGCCAGGAAGGCAACGAAGACGGCGAAGGGACGCGCGAAGGAGGCGTCGCCACCCCCGCCGCCACCCAGCTGGATCGATCAGCTGCCTCGGGAAGAGGCGGCGGGCGTGCGCCGGCTGATCCGCGCGCTCGAGAAAGAGGGCGTGACGGACGGGGAGGCGCTCGTGCGCCGCGATCGCGACGGCATGCTGCCGGCGGTGGCCACACGGCTCATCGAGCGCCGCCTCGACGCGCTCGTCCAGGACCTGCCGGATGGGGAGCAGCGCGCGGCGAAGGCGCTGCTGAGACGAGCCGCCGAGGTCATCAGCGCCGAGGGCAGCACGCTGACGGAACCGCTCCCCGGCTGGGCGCTGGTCGAGACCGGTCCCGAGCCGGAGCCTCCGAATCGACGCATCGACCTGCGCGGGTAACGGTCATGACTGTCGAGGTCCGGCGCGCGACCATCCCGGAGATCCCCGGGCTGGCGGCCACACTGGCGCGCGCCTTTGCCCAGGACCCGTTCTACTCATTCCTCGCCGGCGATGCGCCGGAGCGCAGCCAGCGCATGCGCGACGGCTGGACCGGCATCCTGCGCTTCGGCTCTGCCCGGCTGGCCGAGACGTACACGACCGACGACCACGCCGGGGTCGCCCTCTGGATTCCGCCCGGCCACCGCGGCCCGACCTTCTTCGAGAGCCTGCGCCTGATGCCGGCCGTCGGTCGCCTGGCGGGGTGGCGCCGGCTGCGCGCCGTGGCGAAGGCGATCTCGGCGCTCGAGGCCCGGCACCGCCACCACGTCGCCGAACCGCATTTCTACCTCTCGGCGCTCGGCGTCGAGCCGGAGCGGCAGGGAGAAGGGATCGGCACGGCGCTCATGACGCCCGTCCTCGAGCGGTGTGACCGCGATCGCACTCCCGCCTATCTCGAGACCGCCACCGGCCGCAACGTGCTCCTCTACGAGCGGCTCGGCTTCGACGTGGTCGAGGAGCTCACACTCCCGAACACGGACGTCCACGGCTGGCTGATGTTGCGTACGGCCCGCGCCTAGCGGTCCTCGGCCACTCCGTCCAGCCCGTCGATCTCGGCACGCGCCAGCTCGAGGTCGTCCCGCAGGTCATCGGACCCGCGCGCGAGCACCGCAGGGGCCAGCTCCGACAGGAGCGACTGCCCGCGTGCCACGATCCCGGCCACCTGCGGGTCGGAGCGCCCCAGGCTGTGCACCGCCGCGCGCGTCGACACCCGGATGACCTTGATCCGAAGACGGAGCGCGGCGTCGTCCATTGCCGCGTCGGTGTGCACGCCCCGTGCCCACTACCATCCACCGATGGATCCCGAGGCCATCCTGGCCGGTCTGAACGAGGAGCAGCGCGAGGCGGCACGGGCCGTCAGCGGTCCCGTCGTCATCCTGGCGGGCGCCGGCACCGGCAAGACCCGCGTGATCAGCCACCGGGTCGCCTACGCGGCCGCGAGCGGGGCCGTCGACCCGAAGCGAGCCCTCGTCGTGACCTTCACCGAGAAGGCGGCCACCGAGATGCGACATCGGCTCCATGGGCTGCATCTCCCGCAGGTCCAGGCATCCACCTTCCATGCCGCCGCCCGCCGGCAGCTTGCCTACCACTGGCCGCTCGTCCACGGCCGCGACCTTCCCGAGGTGCTCGACACCAAGATCCGGATCATCGGTCCCCTGGCGAGGAGCCTGCCGGGCGGCTACCGGTTCACCCCCGCCAAGGACCTGGCCGACGAGATCGAGTGGGCCAAGGTGCGCCGCATGCGCCCGGAAACCTACGACCCGGGTCGCGAGCCCCCGGTCCCCCCGGACGTCTTCACGAGGCTGTGGCGGAGCTACGAGGCGGCGAAGACGCGCATGAATCGGATCGACTTCGAGGACATGCTGACCCTGGCGGTGGGGCTGTACGAGGAGGACGAGGACGCCATCGGCCTGGTCAGGCAGCGCTATGCGTGGTTCAGCGTAGACGAGTACCAGGACACGAACCGGCTCCAGGAGGATCTCCTCCGACTCTGGCTCGGCGACCGCCGCGACCTGTGCGTCGTCGGCGACCCCGACCAGACCATCTACAGCTTCACGGGCGCCAGCAGCGACTACCTGACCACCTTCGCGTACCGATACGCCGATGCGCGCGTCGTCCGCCTCAGCCAGAACTACCGGAGCACGCCGCAGGTCCTCGAGCTGGCCAACCGCCTCATCCCCGGTCGCGAGCTGCGCTCCTCCGGGACCGATGGGCCGAAGCCGATGCTCCTCCCCCACGCCGACGGCGATGCCGAGCTGGCCGCGACGGTGGCCGCCATCGGTGCCCTGGTGTCCGATGGCGTGGCGGCGACCGAGATCGCGGTGCTGGTGCGCACCAACGCGCAGGTCGTGCCGTTCGAGGCCGCGCTCACCGCCGCCGGCATCCCGTTCACGGTGCGCGGCGTCCGCTTCTTCGCCCGCCCCGACGTGCGCGCCGCCCGACGCGCGCTGCCGACCAATTCGACCGCTCCCCTCTCCCGCGCCGTGGCCGATGCCTGGCGGCGCGATCTCGGCTTCGACGAGGCGTCTCCGCCCGGCTCCGGCGCTGAGGCACGCGACCGGCATGCGGCCCTCTCCACGCTGCTGGCGATCGCGCGCCGCCTGGAAGTCGATCAACCGGGCGTCACCGCCGCCGACTTCGAGGCCGACCTGGCGCGTCGCGATGCCCTCGAAGCCGAGGCCGCCGGCGAGGGCGTCACGCTGTCAACGCTGCACCGCGCGAAGGGCCTGGAGTGGGACGCCGTCTTCCTTCCGGGTCTCGAGGACGGCACGCTGCCGATCCGCCAGTCCGCCTCGGACCCGGCTGCGCTGGCGGAGGAGCGCCGGCTCCTCTACGTCGGCATCACCCGCGCGCGACGGCACCTCGCGCTTTCCTGGGCGCTCAACCGAATCGGTCCGAGAGGACCCGTCCGCGCGCGCCCATCCCGTTTCATCGCCGAGCTGCGGCCGGGCGCCGTGGCACGCCCTCGTGCGGCCACCGCTCCCCCGACAGGGCCGTCCACGCTGACCGAGGCCGACGAGCCGCTCCTGGCGGAGCTCATCGAGTGGCGACGCGGGCGCGCGCGGAGCGACGGCGTCCCCGCCTACGTGGTCGCGGACAACAAGACCCTTGCCGCCATCGCGTCGCGGCGTCCAACCGACGCGGACGCCCTGCTCGGCGTGCCGGGCATCGGCCAGCGCAAGGTCGCCGTCTACGGGGAGGAGATCCTCGATCTCGTGGCGAAGATGGCGGTTCGGCCCTGAGACCCCAGGAGCTGGCCGGATCCGGCGACCTGCGTCGCATCCTGGTCGATGCCGCGCACGGCAGATTTCCGCCCGGCGATCTCGGCGTCGAGGTCATCGGTCCCGCGGCAGGCTCGGACGCGGTCGTCGCCTTCTCCGGACATAACCTCGTCGCCGCGGCCATCCAGCCGGACGAGGTTCGCGCAGAGCTTGCCGACGACGACCCCGGTGGACCGATGAGCCCGTCCTTCCTCACCTGGCTCGGCAGCCGCCTGGGCAGCGAGCCGGGGTCGCTCGACGTGGTCCTGGCCGCCTTCGCCGATCCGGCCGGCGCCGCCTCGTCCACCCTCGTGCGGCGCACCGACCTCGACGCGCACGGTCGGGTGCGCCGAGCCCGCTCGTATCGCTCCTCGGTGTCCGTCTATTCCCCACGGGACGCGGACGACTTGGTGATCGTCGGTCGAGGCCTGGCCGGTCGCCTGGAGGTCAGCATCGAGGTGGATCCTGCCCGGCGGGGCCGGGGCATCGGTGAGGCGCTGGCGGCCGGCGCCCGGAGCCTGGCGCCGGACGGCGAGCCGATCTTCGCCCAGGTCGCGCCCGGCAACGTGGCATCGCTGCGCGCGTTCCTCGCTGCGGGCTATCGGCCCATCTGCTCGGAGGTGCTCTTCCTGCGCCGAGGGCACTCTGCATCGCGTCCGCCGGCCGAACCGGCATCCGACGGCTTTACGGCATGAAGCGCCCGCTGGCCGGCGTTCTCCTCGTGACGGCGGTGGTGGTGGGCACCGCGATCCTGGGCGCCCTGCTCCTGCGAGGGAACGAGCCGCCCGACGACGGGTTCAGCCTGCGGCGGCCGGCCCTCGGCGAGGCCCGGGCCGACCACCTGGCCGACGGGACGCCGGTCTGGGTCATCGGCCACGCCGACGGAACCGTCGATGTGCTGTCCGGCTTCGATCCGCACACGCCGTCGCATCTCGGCAAATTGCTCTGGTGGTGTCCCACCGCGCGAGCTCTCGACAATCCCCACCACGGGTCGAAGTGGGACGAGTACGGCGTCAAGCTGGGCGGTCCGGCACCGGCCGGGCTGGCGTCGTGGGAGACTGCCGTGCAGGGCAGCCGCGTCTTCATCGGCGAGGTCCGACCCGCACCGCCGATCGGCACCGAACCCGCCGGTCCGCCCGAGATCGAACGGGTGTGGTGCCGCTCCGACGACGGCGTCGTCGTTCACACCTTCGATGGTTGGCCCGTGTGGGACTCGGTTGGCGAGGCGATCGAGGCGGCGCCCACCGGATGGATCATGGTGGAGGGACGGCTCGTACCCCAGGGCGGCGGAATCGTGCGCCTCTGCTCGCCCAGCGACTGCACCGACGGCGTCGACACTGGCATCGAACCGCCCTCGCCGCAGGTCGCTCGCCTCGACCCATGGCTCGACCCGCGCTTCCTGGCCCGGGTCCGCGACGGCACGCTCGTCGACATCACCCGAATCGTTCATCTCGAGGCAGCGCCTTGACCTCGTCGATCGAATCGGCGAACCCGCCGGGCGCGAAGTAGCGCTCGATGGTGTCCGCCTGCGAAGCGCGACTCGGCTCCGGCAACGCCGGGTCGCCGAAGACGCTGGCGGCATCGACGGCGATGTCCTCGAACATCCGCTCGTGGCGGAAGTAGACGATCACCTCAGGATCGACGGCGACGTCGCCGTAGCCCGCGAAGTACCAGGCCTCCTCCTCAGGCTCGACGCTCCGCGCGATACGCGAGCCGATCACGAACATCAGGTCGCGCTCGCGCGGCGCCAGCATCGGTCCATCCCAGTCCACCAGCAGGATGCGGCCGTCATCGGCGACCAGGATGTTGGCGGCATGGATGTCGGCATGGCAGAGCACGCGCTCGAAGTGCCGATGCGCCAGCCGCTCCCCGAGCTCCTCTGCGCGCTCCAGCAGGTGACCGATGCGGCCGGCCTGTGCGTCGAGGGACGATCGCAGCCGCTCCGCAACCGGCGAGTCCACGACGGGCCGTTGCGACAGCACGCTCCGCAAATCGCGGGCCGATGGCAGCGCGAACACCTCCGCCGGCAGCCGATCGGCGAGCTCCCGTTCGAGCCCGCTGTCGTGGACCGCCCGCAGTGTCGATCCGAAGGTGCGCCACTGCTCCGCGGTCATGCCGGCGTCCATCGCGTTTCGTCCGGGGACGAACGGGTAGACGACGGCGCTGCGGTCGTCTCCGATCGGCTCGGCCAGCCCTCCTTCCGTCGTTCGGAGCGGCGCCAGCACGTTCGGGACGCCGGCGTCCAGGAGGGCCCGGGGCACCTCGAGCGGCGGCTCCGGGAACGGCCCGAGCCGGACCTTCACGAACCAGGGGCCGCCCGCTCCGACCATTTCATACGACGCCGCGCGCAGGTCGTAGCCGCGGACGAAGCGTGAGGCGGTCGCCTCGATGCCGTACGCCGTCCGAAGCCCGCGTCTCAGCTCCGGGCCATCGAGCCCCGGGTCCTCGAGCATCCTCCCGCCTACCGGGCGTCGGCGACGGCAGCTCCCGCCAGCGTCAGCACCAGGGCCTCGGTCGCCTCCGCCTTGCCGCGAAGGTCGAGCCGCCGGCGTTCCAGGTGATCCATCCCGGCCGCGCGGGCGGCGGTTTCGGTGAGCAGGATCTCTCCCCTGCCGGCGGCCGATGACAGCCGGGCGGTGACGTTCACGTTGTCGCCCAGGGCGGTGAACTCGACGTGGTCCGCGGTGCCGACGACGCCGACGAAGGCCTCGCCGGTGTTGATGCCGATCCCGAGCGGCGCCCAGGGCGCATCGGTCTCGTGGCCGGTGGCGCGAAGCAGATCCAGGCCGGCGGCGATCGCCTGCGACGCGTGGCCCACTCCGGCCAGCGCCGGCACGAAGATGGCGACCACCTCGTCACCGACGAACTTGTCGACGATCGCCTCGTGTCGGATGAGCACCTCGGTCGCGGTCCGGTAGAACCGGTCGAGCAGCGCGCGGAAGTCGGTGGAGCTCATCGCCTCGGCCATCTGCGTCGAGCCGCGGATATCGGCGAAGAGCAGCGTGCACTCGATCTCGGCGCCGTCGCGCCGCCGGTACATCTGCTTGAAGCACCCGGCGCAGTAGTCGGAGTTGCCGGCCCATCGCCCCTTGCCGATGATCTTCAGGATCGGACCGCCCGGACCGCCGAACGGCGAGTGGCACATCTTGCAGCGCGGAGCGCTCGGGATCGCGCGCCACATGCGACGGAGCCGGCGCGTTCGTGTGTCCTCCTGGAGGTCGGCGCGTCCCATCCGGTCGGCGTCGGTATCGTGCTCGCTCGGGCTCTGGGCATTCATGCATGCCCATTGTCCGCCGGAACCGCAAGGCAAACCTCCTGTCTGCCGCGGCACGCGCGCGAAGCCGCGAACGGGCTGCCGGGCGTCTCGACTACAGGCGCGGCAACGACCCCAGCGCCTTCCATGCGCGCCCGAGCGGCCCGGCGCCCTTTGCCTGCGGCGGTGGCTGCCGGAGGACCACCACCCGACCCGTTCGCCCGAGAGCCCGATACGTGGTGCGGCCACTCCGCGTGCGCCGGAACTCGAGGTCCAGCCGCGCGTCGCCGACTCGCACGCCTTCGAGACGCAGGTCCGGGAGCCACGGAGGGAGGTGCGGGTCGACCACCAGGAGGTGCATCGGCGCGACGGCGGCCATGCCCAGCAACGCCTGAACGAGCATGACCACCGCGCTCGCCGACCATCCCTGCGGCTCGCAGCTCCTGGCATAGATGCCGGGGTGCGGGTGCGCGTCGTCGCGCTGGATGCCGCCGACGGCCTCGGGGAGGCGATGCTCCACGAACAGGGCGGCCAGGTCGAAGGTCGCGCGCGTCAGCCGATCCAGCTCGTCCCAGCACCCGTAGCGCGCGAAGCCGAAGCCGATGGTCGCCTGCTCCACCGGCCACACCGTCCCGCGGTGGTAGCTGAAGGGATTGAAGGCCGGATGATCGCGTGACAGGGTGCGGATCCCCCACCCGCTGAACATGTCCGGCTGCATGAGCCGCGCGGCCAGACGGCGGCCACGGTCCGGCGGCACGATGCCCGAGGCGAGCAGGTGGCCGTCGTTGGAGCCGATCGATCGAATCTGCCGCTTCTCCGCGTCGAGGCCCATCGCGTAGATCCCCAGGTCCTCGACCCAGAACGCCTCGTTGAAGCGGCGCTTGAGAGTCCTCGCCTTGCCGATCAGCCTCGCGGCGTACCCGACGTCACCGACGGCCGCGAAGGCGAGCGCCGCCTGCTGCAGCCCCGCGTACCAGTAGGCCTGGAGCTCGCTGCTCGCGATCGGGTTCGCGACGCGGTTGCCGCGCTCGTCGACGATGGCGTCGTCCGAGTCCTTCCAGCCCTGGTTCTTGACCCCGCCCGACGAGCGCGTGTCGTACTCGAGAAAGCCGTCGCGATCGGGGTCGCCGTAGCGCTCGCACCAGTCGGCGGCGTCGCGCGCGGCCGGCAGGAGGTCGCGGATCGCCTGCCGGTCGCCCGTCCAGGCAAGGTATTGCCCGAGCATGATGAGGAAGTCGGGCGGGGTCGCCCAGTCGCCGTAGTAGCGGATGAACGGGTTGTGGCCCAGCTTCGACAGCGGCCCGTTCCGAGCCTGGTGGATCATCTTACCGGGCTCCTCGTCCAGCCAGTCGTCGATGTTCCGCCCCCGCCACGCCGCATTGGCGCGGAGCGCATCGAGGAGGAGCCTCGGCGTCGCCATGACGGCCTGCCAGCCGATGGTCAGCGCGTCGCGGCCAAAGAACTGGAGGTAGAGCGGAAGCCCGGCGATCGGCATGGCGGGACCGTCCGCGAGGCCGTACGGGAGGCTGGCCAGGTCCCGTGTGGCCGTCTCCCATGCCCGGGTCACGGACGGGTTTGACGAGACGAGACGCGGCATGTCGCCCTCGAGCTCGCGCCGGAGGCGCTCCGCCGGGGCGGCCGCCACCGCGAACGACGTGCGCGGGGTGCACGTGAGGCGGACGCCGTCGAGGATCGGCTCGATGGCCAGCTCGAGCTCGGCAGACCCGCCGGCAGCCAGCTCGACCGGGAAGGAGAGCGCCTCGCCGGTCCATCGCGCCGCCGACGGCGCGCGGACGACGCTCACGATCGATCCGAGGGACAGCTGCGGGTGGCAATACCGAAAACGCAATTCCGCGGTGGCGGCGTCCCAGGCCACCTCGACCTCGGCGTCCTGGTCTCTCGTGCCGCGTTCGGCCTCGTCGCTATCGGCGAAGTCGGCGGCCAGCCGCAGCGTCAACTCGAATCGCGATGGCTGCGAGGCAAAGCTGCGCAGCCGCAGCACGCTGCGCATCCCTTCGCCGACGAAGTGAGCCGTCTCGAGATACACCGCCTCCTTCGCCACTCCGCCACTCTCGGGCAGCTCCTCGTAGCTCAGGTACGCGTCGCCGCCGACCGGGCTGGCGGAGATCGGGCGCGGGGGTGTTCCGTCGGTTGTGATCTCCAACCGCGACAGGACGCGCGTGTTGTCGACGTACAGGCCAAACGGATCGGCGCCGGTGACATGCCCGGCCAGATCGGTCACCAGCACCGAACGGCCGGAGTACGTGAAGTGATGTTCGTGACGCGCCCGGAGCTGGATCCGATGTGCCACCTCAGCGGCCGATGCGGCGGACCAGTGCGAGCAATCCCACCAGGAGGGCGCCGAGCGCGAGGCGCTTGCGCCCCGGGTGGAGCTCCAGGTGGGTCGTGTACAGGCTCGTCGACTTCGAGCCGCTGCCGAAGTCGCCGGTCGTCGATCCCGGGCCGGTGCTGGCCTCGAACAGGTTGTCGCGCGCGTCATCGGGCCGCGTCGTCTGCTGCTGCTTCCAGGCTCGCGCGCCCTGGAGCATGTAGCGGTCGAGCAGAGAAGGGCTGAGCCACTGACCGACCGTGAGCAGCTTGCCCCACCCGCCGACCACGATCTCCCGCCCGCCGTGCTCGGCGGCGTGCACGATCGCCTCCGCCACGACGCGCGGCTCGTAGACCGGCGGCACCGGCATTGGTTGCACGCCGAGCTTCGAGCGGGCGAAGTTGAAAAGCGGCGTGTTCATCGACGAGGGCAGGATCAGCACGACCTCGATGCCCGTCACCTCGTGCAGCATCTCGAGGCGCAGCGCCTCGCTGAACCCGGCGATCCCGTGCTTGGTGGCGACATACGCGGATTGCAGCGGAACGGCGCGGTCGGACAGGGCGGAGCCCACGTTCACGATGGTGCCGCCGCCCTGCGGGCGCATATGCCCGATGGCCACTCGCGCACCGAACATCTGTCCGAGCAGGTTGACGCGGACCAGCCGCTCCATCTCCTCGGGCTCCAGCTGCTCGACGGTGGCGTAGATGCTGACCGCCGCGTTGTTGACCCAGGTGTCGATCCGGCCGAATCGATCGATCGCGCGCTGCCCCAGGCGCTCGACCTGGTCCGCCTCGGCGACGTCGGTTGCGACCGCCTCGGCCTGCGCGCCCAGGCGCTCAACCTGCGCCTTCAGCTCGCCCAGCGCCTCCTCGTTGCGCGCGGCCAGCACCAGCGAGGCACCGCGGGTTGCCAGCTGCAGCGCCGTTTCGCGCCCGATGCCCTGCGATGCGCCGGTGACGACGACGACCTGTTGATCGAGCGGCCGCGACACGAGCAGTCCTACGGGCGCCCGCCGGGGGGGTCAGCGGCGCGGAGATCGCTGGCGGCCGGCGCCCCGGAGAGCGAATTGGGAGCGTTCAGGTTGGCGCCCGGATCCACGCCGACGCCGAGCCGATCGACCAGCTCCCCGCCGAGCCAGCCGGTCACCGCGGCCAATGCCAGGCCCGCGAACGAGAAGACGTACGCGAGCACACTCACCCCGCCCGGGTTTACCGCGCCGGCGCGCAGCAGCCAGCTGATGGCGAAGAGCACGACCACCACGACGTTGCCACCGCCGTGCAGCAGGCCGATCCGCTTCGCCCTGGTCTCCTTCGGGATGTGCATCCAAGCCCAGGCGCCGAAGACCGCGGCCAGCAAGCCGCCCACGATGCCGGCCGCGATGTTCCAGTAGGCGACCATGCTGAAGGCCGGCTCATCGGTCAGGAGGTACACGACATCGAAGACGACGGCCGCGGACAG
>DASVEH010000142.1:0-8753 GCA_036380655.1 Candidatus Limnocylindria bacterium
ACTCCGGGCAGCGCGATCGGCAGGATGACCAGGAAGCTGATCGTTTCCCGGCCGAAGAATCGGAACCGATGGACCGCGAAGGCGGCCATGCTTCCGAGGACGAGCGCGATGGCGGTCGCCCCGGTGGCGGCCATGATCGAGTTCAGGAAGGCATCCCTGATGGAGCCGTCGGCGAACGCGCGTTCGAACCAGCGCAGCGAGACCTCGCGGATCGGCCACGTCTGGATGTTGCTGGCATTGAAGGCGTAGACCGCCACCACGAGCAGCGGGACGTAGATGAAGGCGAGCGTCAGCGCCGTGGCAAGACGGAGCGCCCAGCGCACGGCCCGCGGCTCGCGCATCAGAGCGACTCGAAGGCGCCGGTCCGGCGCGCCAGCAGCAGGTAGAGAACGATGATGACGACCGGGATCGTCGCGATGGCGGCGGCCAGCGGCAGGTTCGGCACACCGAGCGAGTCGTAGACCGCGTTGCCGATGAGCCGCGTGTTCGAGACGAGATCCGGGGTGATGTAGTCGCCGAGGGTCAGGCTGAACGTGAAGATCGAGCCCGCCACGACGGCCGGCAGCGCCATCGGCAGGACGACCCGGCGGAAGGTCAGCCCGCCGCGCGCGCCCAGGTCGGCGGAGGCCTCGAGCAGCGACGACGGGATGCGCTCCAGCCCGGCGTAGATGGGCAGGATCATGTACGGCAGCCACAGGTAGGTGAAGACGAGCCAGAGCGCCACCTCGCCGAAGCCGGGCGTGCCGAGGCCGACGGGCGAGAGCGCCCAGTCGATCGCCCCGTTGCCGATCAGCATCGTCCGCCAGGCGTAGACCTTGACGAGGTAGCTCACCCACAGGGGCATCAGGGTGGCCACGATGAGCCACCCACGGGTCCGGGGGGCAGCGACGCGCGCCATGTAGTACGCGATCGGAAAGGCGAGCAGGGCGCAGGTCAGGGTCACCAGCGCGGCGAGCACCACCGTGCGGATCGTGATCGTTCGATACACCTCGGTGCCGATGACCGTCGCGAAGTTGTCGAGGGTCGGCTCGAGGACGACGCGCCCGGTGAACGGATCGAGGCGGAAGAAGGCGTTGGCGAACATGAGCGCAAGCGAGCCGATGTAGGCCAGCAGCAGCCACGCCAGCGGGGCCGCCAGGAGCAGGCGCAGCTGCAGTCGTGGCCGCCGATAGAGGTACGCCGCCAGGCGGCGGGCGCGCGAGGGTTCCGTCACCGTGGATCCCCGGGGAACAGGGCGCCCGGGGAGCGCGAGGCTCCCCGGGCGTCGGGATGCATCATCGGCGCCGTCAGGAGCCGGTGATCTCGGTCCAGGCGTTCGTCCACTCGGCGAAGTCCTTGCAGACGTCACCGCGGTCGTCGCCGCAGTCCTTCTGCGGCGTCGTCCAGTACCAGATCTGGTCGAAGTACGCCTCATCGGTGGCGTGGAAGGTCTCGCAGTGACCGGGCGAGAGCTCCTCTGCCGCCTCGCAGGCTGCCTCGCTGGTCGGCGCCTCGCCGAACCAGACGGTCGCCATGGCGCTCGTCTCCGGCGACGCCATGTGATCCATCCAGAGGTACATGCAGTTGGGATGCGCGGCCGTCGAGCTGATCATCCAGGTGTCGGACCACCCGGTCGACCCCTCCTCGGGCAGCGTCGCCGCCACCGGGGAGTCGACCAGCTGGTTGGCCTGGTACTGCCAGCTGGTACCCGCCGTCATGTCACCGGCGGCGAAGCTCTCGATCTGCTCGGCGGCAGTGCCCCAGTACTGGCCGATGATCTCGTTCTGCTGGCGCAGCAGGTCGAGGGCTGCCTCGAACTGGGCGTCGTCGAGCTCGTACGGGTTCGTGATGCCGAGATCCGGGTTGTGCTTCATGAGGTAGAGGGCGGCATCGGCGATGTAGATCGCGCTGTTGTAGACGCTGATGCCACCGGCTGCCGGTGAATCGGCCTCCCACATGACGTCCCAGCTGGTCGGCGCCTCGGCGAACGTGTCGGTGTTGTAGAGGAGCACGTTCGCGCCGCGGCCGTGCGGGACGCCGTACGGCACGCCGTCGACGCTGTTGTGCGGCTGCAGCTTGAGGCCCTCGAAGATATCGGCGTAGTTGGGAATGAGGTCCGGGTTGATCGGGGCGACCTCACCGCCGGCGATCAGGCGCAGGGTGGCGTCACCGGAGGCCGACACGCCGTCGTACTCGCCGGTCTGCATGAGCTGCACCATGTTGGCCGAGTCGGTGCCGTCCTGGGTGTTGACCTGGCAGCCGGTCTCTTCCTCGAACGGCGTGACCCAGTCGTAGGCCGGGTCATTCGATCCGTCCTCGGCGTAGCCCGTCCAGATGACGAGGTTGAGCTCCCCCTCGGGCTCGCCGATCTCCTGGAGCGGTGTGGGGCCGGCCGATGCCTCCCCACTGCCGCCGGGCTGGGTGCCGCACGCCGCCAGCAGCAGGACGCTGCTGGCGATGAGCGCCGGGATTCGCATGCTCCGCATCGGTTCCTCCGTATGGGTGAATGGTTGGTCGCCGGCCATCACTGGTCGGCGAGCTGCAGGACGTGGTGCCGCTTCCAGATGAGCCGGACCGCCCGGCCCTGCGCGGCGAGCGCCTCCATCGAGGAGGCCTGGAGGTTCTGTTGGGTGACGACGATCTCGGCACCCGCATCGAGGGTGACGTGGTAGCGCGTGTCGGAGCCGAGATAGACGACGGTGCAGATGACGCCCGTCGCGGACCCCTCGTCGGGCGCGACGGGAGCTTCGGGCTCCGCGACTTGGATCTTCTCGGGACGGACAGTGAAGGTGCCGCTGCGCCCGATGAGATCGCGGGCCGCATCGCCGCCGATCAGGTTGCTGGTCCCCACGAAGCCGGCCACGAACGGGGTGGTGGGTCGCTCGTAGACCTCGGCCGGCGAGCCGACCTGCTCGATGCGCCCCCGGTTGAAGACCGCCATCCGGTCGCTCATGGTGAGCGCCTCTTCCTGGTCGTGCGTCACGTAGACGAAGGTGATGCCGACCTGGCCCTGGATCGCCTTGAGCTCGATCTGCATCTCCTCGCGAAGCTTCAGGTCCAGCGCGCCGAGCGGCTCGTCGAGGAGCAGCACCCGGGGCCGGTTGACGAGGGCCCGTGCCAGGGCGACTCGCTGTCGCTGGCCGCCCGAGAGCTGCCCGGGGCGCCTCGTCTCGTAGCCATCGAGCCGCACCATGCGCAGCGCCTCCGCGACTCGCTGACGTCGCTCGGCGGCCGGGACCTTTCGCACCACGAGGCCGTAGCCGACGTTGTCGCCGACGTGCATGTGCGGAAAGAGCGCGTAGTCCTGGAAGACGGTGTTGACGTCGCGGTCGAACGGGGGGACGTCGGTGACGTCGCGCCCGTGCAGCCAGATCCGACCCTCGCTCGGCGCCTCGAATCCGGCGATCATGCGCAGCGTGGTCGTCTTGCCCGACCCCGAGGGCCCGAGCATGCTGAAGAACTCGCCATCGGCAATGTCGAGGTCGACGCCCTCGACGGCCGTCACGTCGCCGAAGCGCTTGACGACGCCATCGATCCGCACGGCCGGGGCCCTTCCGTCGCGCGGGGGCAGAACTCCGATCCCCCGGTTTGACTCGACCGCCAAGAGCACCTCATGCCGCACGGCCGCCCGCCGGAGCTCGGCCGGCGCATCGGGACGGGTCGTTCGGGACTGCGCGCACTATCGAGTTTGCGGCGATCGGGTGTCAAGCGCGATCCCGCGAAATCCGCGGCCCGAGAGCTCACGGACGGCGGGATCGGTGCCCGTGAGGCCTCGCGAGCAGGGAATCGGCCGCGTGCGCTAGAGTCGCCCGAACCCCATCGCTCCGTTCTGCACGAGGTGCCGATGCCACCGTCGGGAATTGCCGCCGGCATCTTCTCCGCGCTCTCCTTCGGCGCCGGCGACTTCGCCGGCGCGTTCGCCGCCCGCCGCGCCGGGGCACTCGTCGTGGTTGCCGGAGCGCACCTCGTCGGGCTCCTGGCCCTGCTCGTGGGCGTCGCGCTGATCCGGCCGCCGCTGCCGGATCTCGGACCGGCGCTCGTCGGCGTCGGCGCGGGGGTCGCCGGTGCGGTCGGGCTGGCGGCCCTCTATCGCGGCATGTCACTGGGCTCCATGGGGCTCGTGACCTCCCTGAGCGGGTCCGGATCGCTGGCGATCCCGCTCGTCGCCGGAGCGGTGCTCGGCGCCACGGTCACCCCCATCCAGCTGGCCGGCGTGGGCTGCGCGGCGGCGGCGGCGATGGCGGCCAGCGGCGCTTCCCGCGACGAGGTCGGGCGCCACGCCCTCCTGCTGGCGGGTGCGGCGGCCGTTGGCTTCGGGACCTGGTACGTCCTCCTCGACCTGGCCGCTCGCGGCGGTGACCCGCTCTGGGCACTCGTCTTCAGCCGCGCGACCTCCGCGGCCCTGACGGCGGCCTTCGCCCTGGGCCGTTTCGACCGCGCGCGCTTCCCGGTTTTCATCGTGATCGCGGCGGGCCTCTTCGACGTCGGCGGCAACGCGCTCTACGTCGTCGCGCGCGACCTCATCCCGATCGGGCTCGCCGCGGCGCTCACCGGCCTCTACCCGATCGTGACGATGGTCCTTGCACGTGTCGTCCTCGGCGAGCGCCTGACGAGGCTGGGCCAGTTCGGCGTGGCGCTGGCCGTGCTCGGCATCGTCCTCATCTCGGCCGGGGGCTAGGCGCCTCATACCCCGCCGACCCGGCTCTCTGCGGTAAGCCGGTGGTAAGCGGCCGGTAAGTGGCCGTCGGGTCTCATGGGCGCATGCCCGCGCGTGGCCCGCCGGGTCGCCCACGCGGAGCGCACGAGGAGAGCCCCATGTCGCGCCTGCCGTTTCGCCGATCCTTCCTCTGGTCGCCGCTCGCCGCCGTGGTCGCCCAGCTGCTCCTGACCGCGGTGGCGGCGGCCGTCACCGGAGGCGGCGACTTCCCGGTCCGCCGCTGATCCCGCCCGGCGGCGGTATGATGGCCCGGCCCGCCCCATCAACCGAGTCGTCCAACCGCCTCATGACCTGGGATCGCGTTGCCATCGTCGAGCGACAGCTCGACACCTATCTCGAATCCGCCGAGCCGGCCGCGCACCGGTTGCCCGCAGATGCCCCGCTTCGTGATGGCCGCCCGCTCACCGCCGGCCGCGCGCTCGCCCTCTTCGAGGATCAGCTCGCATCGCGTCAGCTCGACGTCGCCGCACGCGAATTGAAGAAGTCGAACCGCAGCTTCTACACCATCGGCTCGGCAGGGCACGAGAACAATGCGGTCGTCGGCGCGCGCCTGCGGATCGACGATCCCGCCTTCCTCCACTACCGGTCCGGGGCCTTCATGATGGCGCGCGCGCGCCAGCTTCCCGGGAGCACGCCGATCCTGGACACCCTGCTCGGGGTGGTGGCCTCCAGCGAGGATCCCATCAGCCAGGGCCGTCACAAGGTGTGGGGCAGCAGGGCGCTCTGGGTGCCTCCTCAGACGAGCACCATCGCCAGCCACCTGCCGAAGGCCATGGGCCTGGCCTTCAGCCTGGCCCGCGCCAAGCGGCTGGCTGTCGACAATGGCCTCCCGGCAGATGCAATCGTGGCCTGCTCCTTCGGCGACGCAAGCGCGAACCACGCCACCGCCCTGTCGGCCATCAACACCGCTCGCTATGCCGTGCGGCTCGGCCTTCCCATGCCGCTCCTGCTGGTGTGCGAGGACAACGGCACCGGCATCAGCGTGCCGACTCCCGACGCCTGGATCGAGACGACGTTCGGAAGCCAGGAGCACCTCGCCTACTTCCACGCGGACGGAGAGATCGACGACGTCTGGGACGTCGTCGGCGCCGCCGTCGAGCACGTGCGCCACGCACGACAGCCGGCCTTCCTGCACCTGCGCACGGTGCGGCTGTGGGGGCACGCCGGCAGCGACGCCGAGACGACGTACCGAGCCATCGCCGAGATCGAGGCGGTGGAGGCCCGAGATCCGCTGCTGCGCAATGCGCGCCGCCTGATCGAGTCGGGCGCCGCGGAGCCCGAGATGCTCCGCGACCTCGTCCGCGAAACGAGGGAGCGCGTCCTCGCCGTGGCCGAGGAGGCGGCGCGGCGGCCGCGCCTGCAGACGACCGAGGAGGTCATCGCGCCGATGGCGCCCGACCATCCGGCGCGCGTCGCCGTGCGGGCTGCCCTTCCCCTGGCGTCCGAGGAGGAGCGAGCCGCCTCGTTCGGCACGCTGCCGGAGGTTGCCACGGCGCCCACCAGCCGGACCCTGGCCGGACTCCTCAACGCCGCCCTGGCGGACGAGATGCTGCGCCGCCCGGAGCTTCTCCTGTTCGGCGAGGACGTCGGCCGCAAGGGCGGGGTCTACAACGTGACGAACGGGCTTCAGAAGCGATTCGGGCAGGGTCGCGTCTTCGACACGCTCCTCGACGAGACGAGCATCCTGGGCATCGCCCAGGGCGCGGCCCACATCGGCCTCCTGCCCGTCCCGGAGATCCAGTACCTCGCGTATCTCCACAACGCGCTCGACCAGATCCGGGGCGAGGCGGCCTCGCTCCAGTTCTTCAGCTCGGGCCAGTTCCGCAACCCGATGGTGGTGCGAGTGCCCGGGCTCGCGTACCAGAAGGGCTTCGGCGGGCACTTCCACAACGACAACAGCATCGGAGCCCTGCGCGACATCCCGGGCCTGGTGATCGCCGCGCCGGCCCGCGGCGACGATGCCGCACGCATGTTCCGCGGCGCGGTGGCCATGGCCATCGAGGACGGCCGGGTCGTCATCTTCCTGGAGCCGATCGCCCTCTACCACGAGAAGGACCTCCACGCCGATGGCGACGCCGGCTGGCTCGCCGACTACCCGACGCCGCCCGAGGTGCTGCTCCCCGGCGAGGTGGGCGTCCACGGCGGCACCGATGCTGACGCGGACCTGCTCCTGGTGAGCTACGCGAACGGGCTGCGGCTCAGCCTCCAGGCGGCCAGAAGGCTGGCCGAGGAGCACGATCTCCGCGCCAGGGTCCTCGACCTTCGCTGGCTCAACCCGCTCCCGACCGATGCCATCCGCACCCACGCCGCAGAGGTCGGCACGGTGGTCGTGGTCGACGAGTGCCGAGCCACCGGTGCCGGGGTCGCCGACGCGATCGTCGCCGACCTGGCCGAGCAGAGGATCGGTCGACGCCTGTCGTCGGTCCGCGCGGTCGATTCGTTCGTGCCGCTCGGCCCGGCCACGGCGGCCGTGCTGGTCGGCGTGGACCAGATCGTGGCGGCCTCAGTCGCGGCGGTGGGTCGCCGCCGCCATGCCGCCGGGGCGCGACCATGACCCGCGCGGCGGTCGCCTTTCCGGCACGCGGCTCGTACGGTCCGGCGTCGCTCGGCTCGCTTCCCGCGTCTCACATGTGGGTGCGTCGCGCCGATCAGCTTCGCGATGAGTTCGGCCTGCCCGGCCTGTCGACACTCGACGGCGCGGCGGCCTTCGATCCGGCCGTCCACCTCCGCTCCGCCAACGCGTCTCCGCTGACGTTCCTGTCGGGCCTGCTCGACGCCGAGCGCATCGCGGACGATCACGAGGTCGTGGTCGTCGTCGCCAGCTCGACCGGCTGGTACACCGCGCTCGCCGCGTCCGGTGCCCTCGAGTTCGACGATGCCTTCCGCCTCGTCCAGACCATGGCGCTCCTGGCCGAGGAGCCGATCGCCGACGAGGATCGCGGCGGCCAGCTGATCTATGCACTGACCGACGTCGACTGGCAGCCGGATCCCACGAGGGCCACCGCGCTGGCCGCCGTGCTGGCCCGCCAGGGCGATGGGGTGCAGCGGTCACTCGAGCTCGGCGCCTTCAGCGTGCTGAGCGGACCGGCCCCGAGCCTCGCCGAAGTCGCAGCCGAGCTGCCGCCGGTCGAGGTCGGCTCACGCCGCTTCCCGTTCCGCGCCGCCATGCAGGAGGCCTGGCACATCCCCCTGCGGACCGATGCGGCGGCACGAGCCGCCGAGCGCCTCGTGGGCCTCTCCTGGTCGGCGCCCAACGTGACCCTGGTCGACGGGCGTGGCGTTCGCTTCACCCCGTGGTCGACCGATCCGGACGAGCTGGCCCACCACACCATCAGCGAGCAGCCGGTGGCCACCTACGACTTCGCCCGCAGCCTGCGCGTTGCGCTGCGCGAGTACGCGCCCGACGTCATCCTGCTGCCCGGGCCGGGATCGAGCCTCGGCGAAGTCTGCGCGCAGCTCATCGTCGCGGAGGGCTATCGCGGCATCCGGTCACGGGCCGACCTCGAGAAGGAGCAGGCCGGGGCGTCGCCCATCCTCCTCTCCATGCGCCGATGATCGAGCGCCGCGTCCGGCTGCGCGGCCCGCTGGACCTGGCACGCACCCTCTGGCCGCTGCGTCACGGTCTCGGCGACCGGACCGCGCGGCTTGCCCGGGATGATGTGTGGCTCGCGGCACGCACGCCCGCCGGACCGGCGACGATCCGCCTGCGACGCATCGGGGATCGCGTGGAGGCCGGGGCCTGGGGCGAGGGTGCCGAGGTGCTCCTCGACGCGGTGCCGTCCCTGATCGGCGAGGAGGACGAGCCGGAGCGGCTGGTTGCGCGCCATCCGATCATCCGCCGCCTGCAGCGCGCGCATGCCGGACTCCGCCTCCCGCGCAGCGGGAGGGTGTTTCACGCCCTCGTCCCATCGGTCTTCGAGCAGAAGATCACCGGCACCGAGGCGTTCCGCGCCTACGCCGCCCTGCTGCGCGCCCACGGCGAGCCGGCACCCGGGCCTGCGGGGCTCCTCCTGCCCCCGACGCCCGAGACGCTGGCTGCCCTGCCCTATCACGCCCT
>DASVEH010000143.1:0-3419 GCA_036380655.1 Candidatus Limnocylindria bacterium
GCTACCTCCTGTGTCCGGCGCGCGGGAGCGCGCCATCGGTGCCGATCGAGCCTACAGGAAGTGGCGCCGGATCAGGGCCACGTTCTGGAAGATGCGCAGGCCGAAGGCGAAGAGCGCGACCAGGTAGAGATCGATCCCCAGGCGGTCGCCGACGAAGGTCAGCGCCACCGCCACCAGCGCGTTGGTGATGAAGCCCGACAGGAAGATGCGGTTGTCGTAGTGGGCATCCAGCTCGGCACGGATGGCGCCGAGCACGGAGTCGAGCCCGGCCAGGATGGCCACCGCCGAGTACCGCGCGAGGTCCGGGCTCACTTCGACGTTGAGCACCAGTCCGAGCGCGATTCCGAGCGCAAGGCCGACGAGGGGAAGCCACATCTGGATCAGTCCCGAAGCGAGGGTCTCGGCAGGCGAGGCGCCGCGTTCCGGCGATCACATCACCCCTTGGCACGGAAATATACCTTCCCCGGGTTGCGGGCATCCACCCAACCGATCTCGGCCTCGGCGCGGCTCGCGAAGAGCGTCCGCACGGCGGTCACCTGGCGCTCGAGGCGCGCCGCCGCACCGGCCTCCGACTCGTTGGGATCCATTCCGTAGGCGCCGAGCGCCAGCTCCCACCCGGGATCGGCGGCCACGAGGCGGAATCCGAACTCGTCGTCGATCCGCACGCTGAGCCGCTTGGCGGTCGAGCCCAGCGCCGCCGGGTCAAGGTTGGCCAGCTCGAGGGCGGTGCGCAGGAACGACGGGGTGATCGCGTCACCGGCCGACATGAGGCGCGATCCCGTCCGCCCGTCGCTGATGCGAGGCAGCGCCTCGAGCTCCGGATCGAGAGCAGCGTCGAGGTCCAGCGCCGCGAACAGCATGCCGTCCGCGGATCCGAGCAGCCGTGTCGTCGAGGTCTCCCAGACGAAGGCGACCTCGCGCTCGACGAGCGACACCTCGACGCGCCCGGGAATGGATGCGGTGACCCTGGCGTCGGCCACCGCCGGCAGCCGTTCCAGGCGCGCCCCGAGCGACCGGGTATCGACCGCCAGAACGCTCGTCCCCCGCTGCTGGGCGAGGAGACGCTCGAGGTCACGTTGGGCCGTGAAGTGCTCCCCCGCCCAGGTGACTTCGGTTACCTGCAGCCACGGTCCGTTGAGGAGGGCCACCAGGCCCGCAGCTGCCGCGGCGGCCCCGACTGCGGCGATGGCCCGCCGAATCGATGGCAGCCGCCCGCTCAGCCGGCGGCGCAGCGGCACCCCGGGACGGCTGGCCTGCCGCCCACGTGGCCGCCCGGCGCCGCGAACAGCGGTCGCTCCCCGCCCACGACGCCCCGTGCGGCGCGGCCTGGGACGGAGCTGTGGCTTCAGCTTCACCGGCCGCGCTCCAGCGCCAGCTCGATGAGGCGGGCGATGAGCTGGTCGAACGGAAGCCCGGCGAGCTCCGCCTGCTTCGGATACATGCTCGTGGCCGTGAATCCCGGCAGCGTGTTCATCTCGCTGATGAACGCCTCCTCGCCGCTCACCAGGAAATCGACGCGCGCCAGGCCCGCGCAGTCGACAGCCCGATACGCCGCCAGCGAGAGCTCCTTGAGCCGAGCGGCCAGGTCGGCCTCGACGTCGGCCCGGGGCTCGACCGCCGCCAGCCCCTCGACGTACTTCGCCTCGTAGTCGTAGAACTCGTGCCCGGAGCGAACCTCGCCCGGCTCGAAGACGATGGGATCCTCGTTGCCGAGCACCCCGCACTCGAGCTCGCGCGCGGCCTCGACGTAGCGCTCGACGATCGCCTTGCTGTCGTAGCGAAACGCCTCGGTGAGTGCATCCGGCAGCTCGTCGAGGTCGTGGACGAGCGTCATGCCGACGCTGCTCCCCAGCCGGGCCGGCTTGACGACGCTGCGGTTGCCGACCGTCTCGGCGACCTCGCGCAGCACGTGCTCCGGCTCACGCTCCCACGTGCCGCGCCGGAACCAGGTGGACTCCACCACCGGCAGGTCATGGCCGCGCATGAGGTCCTTGAAGACGATCTTGTCCATCGCCAGCGCGCTGGCCAGCACACCGGCGCCGACGTACGGGATGCCGGCCAGTTCCAGGAAGCCCTGGAGCGTGCCGTCCTCCCCGAACGGACCATGGACGACCAGGAAGGCGACGTCGATGGCGTCGGCCAGCGACCGTACGGCCATGCGCGGCGCGACGCCGCGGTCCTCGGCAGTGGCGGGGAGCCGTGGTCGCTCGTGGCGCTCCAGGTAGGCCACCTCCTCGGCGGGCGTCATCGCCCCGAGCAGCCCGGCCAGCGACCGAGAACCGAGCTCCGGCGCGGGTCCCTCGGGCAGCAGCCAGCGGCCATCGCGGTCGATGTAGACAAGGAGCGGCTCGAATCGGTCGCGGTCGATCGCGCGCAGGACCGCCTCGGCCGAGGCGATGCTCACCTCGTGCTCGGCTGAGCGGCCGCCGGCGAAGACGCCGACCCGGAGGCGGGATGGGCTCATGCGCCCGCCAGCCTGGCGGTCGGAGTCGCCCAGCCCTGCGTCGATTCCCAGTCACCCACGAACTCGATCTCGTACTCGAGCTGGACGCCGTGCGCATCGGCGACGGCGGCGCGGACGTGATCGCCCACCGATCGCACGTCGGAGGCCGAGCCGCCGCGATCGACCACGATGAAGTTCGCGTGCAGGGAGCTCACCTCGGCAGAGCCGATGCGGAATCCCTTGAGGCCGGCCGCATCGATGAGCCTGCCGGCATGGTCGCCGGGCGGGTTGCGGAAGACGCTGCCGGCGTTCTGGTCGGCCAGCGGCTGGGTCGCGCGCCGCTGCGCCTGGTGCGCGGCGACGCGGGACGCGATCTCGTCCGCTTCGCCGGTCTCGAGCGACAACGAGGCACCGAGCACGATCTCGCTGCTCGCCTTGAACCGCGAGTCGCGGTAGGCGAACGCGCACGTCGCGTTGTCGAGGGTCGTGCGCCCCGCGTCCGGGCTCCACGCCTCGACGCTGACGACGATTCCTCCCATCTCGCCCCCGTGCGCGCCGGCGTTGGCCCAGACCGCTCCGCCGAGGCTGCCCGGGATGCTGATGCCGAACTCGATGCCGGCCAGGCCGGAGGCCGTGCACCGTTTCACCAGCGCGGCCATGGCGGTCCCGGAGTCGGCGCGAACGACGGAGCCCTCGATCTCGATGGTGTCGGCGCGGTTGCGGATGACGAGGCCGCGCACACCGTCATCAGCGACGACAATGTCGCTTCCCTTGCCGAGCACCCCCACCGGCACCCCCGCCGACCGAGCCAGCTCGAGGGTGGCGACCAGCTCGTCGACGGCGCGCGCCGTCGCCATCCGCTCGGCGGGACCGCCGACGCGCAACGTCGTCAGGGGGCCGAGCGGAACGTCACGCTCCAGGGCGATGCCGCGCTCCTCCGCAAGGCGGTCGAGCGCAGCCACGCTGCCGGCCCGTG
>DASVEH010000144.1:0-2287 GCA_036380655.1 Candidatus Limnocylindria bacterium
GGTGGTGTGACGAGCAATCGGCCCTGATGCGACCACTGAACAATCTGACATTCGGAGGAGCAATTCCCATGCGCATGACGAAGCTGACGGCAATCCTGGCCGTCCTGGCCCTCGTGCTCGCGGCCTGCGGCCAGCAGCCGACCGAGACGACGGCACCGAGCGGCGGGGGTGACAGCGGCCGCGGCGACATCACCATCGAGGTCGTCGTCCACGGCCAGGCGTCCGATCCCTTCTGGTCGGTCGTGGCCAACGGGGTCGAGGCCGCCGCCGCGGACCTCGGCATCACCGCCAACTACCGCGCGCCGCAGTCCGATGACCTCGACGTCGTCGCCATGGCGCAGCTCATCGATACTGCCGTCGCGGCCGAGCCGGACGGCATCATCGTGTCCATTCCCGACGCCGATGCGCTTCGGGAGCCGATCGAGGCCGCCATCGCGGCGGGCATTCCAGTCCTCAGCATCAACTCGGGCAGCGACGTGTTCCAGGACCTTGGCCTGCTGACCCATGTCGGACAGACCGAGTTCGAGGCCGGCGTGGGCGCGGGCGAGCGGATGGCCGAGGAGGGCGTGACGAACACGCTCTGCGTAAACCAGGAGGTCGGCAACGCCGCGCTCGACCTGCGCTGCGAGGGCTTCGCCGAAGGCCTGGGCGGCGTCCCCTCCGAGGTGATCGCGGTCGACCTGTCCGACCCGGCCAGCTCGCAGGCGACGATCGAGGCGGCCCTCTCGGCCGATCCTACCGTCGACGGCATCCTCACGCTGGGGCCGACCGGGGCCGCGCCCGCGCTGCTTGCCCTCGAGGGCAACGACGCGGTCAAGCTGGCCACCTTCGACCTCTCGCCGGAGGTGCTGACCGCCATCGACGAGGGCCGCATGCTGTTCGCGATCGACCAGCAGCAGTACCTGCAGGGCTACATGGGCGTGAGCATCATGACCCAGTTCGTGCAGTACGGCCTCCTCCTCGGCGGCGGCGACGTGGTCCGCACCGGTCCCGGCTTTGTCACCGGCGACACGGCGGCCCAGGTCATCGAGCTGAGCGCACAGGGCATCCGCTGATGCCGAGCACCGGGGCCGCCGCGTGGGGGCCCCGGTGCGCTCACACCCACCGAGGAGGTTGATCGGCATGGCCACCGCCGAAGCGTCCGTCGACGAACGGGTCCGTCGCGTCGGGCTCGCCAGCATTCTTCTCAGCCGCCCCGAGATCGGTGCGATCATCGGCGCGGTCCTGGTCTGGGTCGTCTTCGCGATCTGGGCCGGCGGCAGCGGATTCCTGTCGCTCGCCGGCACGGCCACCTACCTCGAGGTCGCCGCCCAGGTCGGCATCGTCGCGTCGGCCGTGGCGCTGCTCATGATCGCCGGTGAGTTCGACCTCTCGGTCGGCTCGGTCATCGGAGCGGCCGGTATGGTGGTCGCGATCGCCATCGGCGTGCTCGGCCTGCCGGTCTGGCTGGCCGTCGTCCTGGCCTTCGCGTTCGCCCTCTTCGTGGGATTCCTCAACGGATACCTCGTGGTCCGCACCCGGCTGCCGTCGTTCATCGTCACGCTGGGCACGCTCTTCATCCTGCGGGGGCTGACGATCGGCATCACGCGCGCCATCACCGGCCGCACCCAGGTGGGCGGGCTCGCCTCGGCCACCGCCGGCGATCCGATCGCGACCATCTTCACGGCCAACATCGGTCCCTTCGAGGTCTCGATCCTGTGGTGGCTGGGTCTCGCGGTGCTCGCCACCTTCGTCCTGCTGCGCACCTCCTTCGGCAACTGGATCTTCGGGGTCGGCGGCTCCGCCATCGCGGCCCGCAACGTGGGCGTGCCGGTCAACCGAGTGAAGATCACGCTCTTCATGGCCACCGCCGCCTCCGCGGCGCTGCTGGCCGTGATCCAGGTCCTCGACGCCGGCAGCGGTGACGTGCTGCGCGGCAGCGACAAGGAGTTCGAGGCCATCATCACCGCCGTCATCGGCGGCACCTTGCTGACCGGCGGGTACGGCTCCGCCATCGGCACCGTCTTCGGAGCCCTGACGCTGGGCATGACGAAGAACGGGCTCCAGTTCGCTGGGGTTGGAGGCGACTGGTACCAGGCCTTCCTCGGCGTGCTGCTGCTGCTCGCCGTGATCGTCAACAACTGGGTTCGCCAGCGCGCCACCACGACGCGGCGCTGAGAGGAGAGACCGATGACCAGCACGGCCACCAACGGCGCGCCGCTCATCGAGGCGCGCAACCTCACCAAGTACTTCGGCAGCGTCGTCGCCCTGCACGACGTGTCGCTCCTGGTGCGCGCCGGCGAGGTGC
>DASVEH010000145.1:0-3165 GCA_036380655.1 Candidatus Limnocylindria bacterium
CCGGGCCCGATCGTCGACGCCGATGGCACCCGCGTAGGCACCCACACCGGCTATGCCCACTACACGGTGGGGCAGCGGCACGGGCTCGGCGTCGCGCTCGGCGAGGCGGTCTACGTGCGCGAGGTGCAGCCCGCCACGAACACCGTCGTCATCGGACGCCGCGAGGAGGTCGCGCAGCGCTCCTTCACCGTCGACGGAGCGCGGTTCACCGCTGGGGAGCCGCCGCGGGAGCGTTTCGACGCGTCGGTCCGCATCAGGCATCGGGCTCCGGACGTACCGGCCGAGGTCACGATGGTCGGCCGCGACCGGTTTGTCGTCGAGACGGTCGAGCCGGTCTGGGCTCCGGCGCCGGGGCAGGCGGCCGTGCTGTACGACGGCGCCGAGTGCCTTGGCGGGGGGCGCATCGCTCGCTCCGACCGCTAGCCAGCGCCGATGCCGCCCTGGCTGATTTGGGTGCCGATGCTGGCGCTCATCAACCTCCTCGTCTTCATCGCCATCCGCGGCCGATGGGGAAAGGCCGTGTTGGCGCTGGCCGTGGCAGCCGTGATCGGCGTGGTCATCGGCGACCAGGTGGCCGGGCGAACCGGCCTCGAGGTGCTCCGCGTCGGCGACATGCACGTGATCTCCGCCTCGGTGGGCGCCCAGATCCTCATGGCCGCCGTGTCGCTCCTCAGTGCGCTCGGGCCGATCCGGGTCGAGGACTGAGTTCCTGCCGATGCCTCGCTCGCTCCAGAGCCGAATGAGCGCCGGCTCAAGGCCCAACAGTCACGGGGCGCATACGTGACCCTGGCTGGCGCCGCCACGACCCGTGGCATGCGCGCCACGAATATCTGTCCGCCGAGCGCTGCCGGTGTAGAGTCCCGCGCATGGATCTCGCCCTGGCGATCTTCAACATCGGCGCGGGCCTCGGCGTCCTGGCCGCCGGTGGCGCCCTCGTCTACCTCGCCTGGCAGACGACCCCGCTGATCCGCGAGTCACGAGCCCTCGCCACCGACCTGCGGCGCCTGACCCGCGCCACCGATACGGAGCTGCGCCCGATCCTCACCCACGCCCGCGAGCTGACCAGCAACGTCGAGGTGCTCAGCGAGGACGTGGCCGTGAAGCTCGATCGGCTCAACGACCTCATGAACAGCCTCCAGACCAGCCTCGAGACGGTCCAGATCACGGCCGTCCCGCGACGATCCGAGGCCGGGTCGGTAGAATCGTGGGAAACGCGAGAGGACGCTTCCCACACATGAAGGACTCCGGATTCGGCAGCTTCCTGGCGGGCGTCGTGATCGGCGGGCTGATCGGCGCGGCATTGGGGCTCCTCCTCGCTCCAGAGACCGGCGAGGAGCTCCGTGAGCACGTCAACGACTTCGTGGAGAGCAAGCGCAGCGAGATCGGCGACGCCGTGAACGAGGGCCGCCAGGCGGCCGAGCAGGCTCGAGCCGAGATGGTCACCGACTACGACGCCCATGCCGGCGCGCAGCCCGAGGGCGCCGCCTCCTGACGCCGACCTGACTCCACGCCAGACACGCACTCGAGAGCCGGTGGGTATTCAGCGCCGGCTTTCGTCGTGGAACGAAGGGTGAACCGATGCAGCCCATGAGCGCGGCCGAGATCCGCGAGCGTTTCCAGCGCTTCTTCGAGGAGCGCGGTCACACGCGCGTGCCGTCCGCCGACATCCTGGCGAAGGACGACCCGACGCTGCTCTTCGTGAACTCCGGGATGGCGCCCTTCAAGCGCGTGCTCACTGGGGAGGAGAAGCGCGACTACACCCGTGCCGTCGATGCGCAGGTCTGCCTGCGGGTGGCCGGCAAGCACAACGACTTCGAGGAGGTCGGCCGCACCCCCCGCCACAACACCCTCTTCGAGATGCTCGGCAACTGGAGCTTCGGCGACTACTTCAAGCGCGACGCCATCCACTGGGCCTGGCAGCTGCTGACCGAGGAGTTCGGCATCGAGCCGGAGCGGATCGCCGCCACGGTCTACACCGATGACGCCGAGGCGCATCGCGTCTGGGCCGAGGAGATCGGCCTGCCGCCGGATCGGCTGGTGCGTTGGGGGAACGTCGCCGCGGGCGACGAGAAGAACTTCTGGCGCATGGGCGACACCGGTCCGTGCGGCCCGTGCAGCGAGCTGCATTACGACCGCGGCGCGCACCTGTCCGAGGGGCCCGAGTGCATCCCGGACCACTCGGAGCACTGCCCCCGCTGGCTCGAGATCTGGAACCTCGTGTTCATGGAGTTCGACCGCGCCGCCGATGGATCGCTGACGCCGCTTCCGTTCAAGAGCGTCGATACCGGGATGGGCCTGGAGCGAATGACGACGGTGATCCAGGGCGTCGACTCGAACTACCGGACCGACCTGTTCGCGCCGATCATCGACCGGCTGGCGCAGTTCATCGGCCATGATCCCGAGACGGTCGAGAGCGAGCGCTTCAGCTACCAGGTCGTGGCCGATCACTCCCGAGCCATGACCTTCCTGCTGGCCGAGGGAGTGACGCCGGCGAACGACGGCGCGGGCTACGTCCTGCGCCGCATCATCCGCCGCGCGGTGCGCCACGGCCGCCTGCTCGGAATCACGCGGCCCTTCCTGCGCGAGACCGCGTCCGTGGTGATCGACCTGATGGGCGACGTGTACGCGCACCTGCGATCGAACGCCGACGGCATCCTCGACGCGATCGAGACCGAGGAGGAGAAGTTCGCGCGCACCCTCGAGGCCGGCAGCGCGCGCCTGGACGAGCTGGTGAGCAGGGGCAGCACCATCAGCGGCGCCGATGCATTCCGGCTGCACGACACATTCGGCTTCCCGATCGACCTCACCATCGAGATGGCCGCGGAGCGCCACGTGTCCGTGGACCGCGCCGGGTTCGACGCTGCCATGGACGAGCAGCGGGAACGGTCGCGCGGCGAGAAGCGCGGAGGGCTGCGGCTGGATCCGTCGCTTGCCGCCCTGCGAAGCGAGTTCATCGGCTATCCGAACGAGACGAGCGCCGACGAGCTGCGCGTCCTCGCGGTGGTGCCAGGCCAGCCGGCGGCGGTGATCCTCGACCGGACGCCGTTCTACGCCGAGGGCGGCGGCCAGATCGGTGACCGCGGCGAGCTGATCGGCCCCACGGGCCGCCTGCGCGTCGACGACACGCAGCGCAGCGGCGACGCGATCGCGCATCTGGGGGAGCTG
>DASVEH010000146.1:0-3839 GCA_036380655.1 Candidatus Limnocylindria bacterium
GTCGATCGTGGCGCGCTCGTACGGCTCCTGCGTCTCGCCGTCCATCTTGCGCAGGATCACCTCCGGGCGCGAGATCGTGAGCTCGAAGCCCTCCCGTCGCATCTGCTCGATGAGGACGACCAGCTGGAGCTCGCCGCGGCCACGGACCTCGAACGTCTCACCCGATTCGGTGGGGTGGACCTCGATGGCGACGTTGCCGAGCACCTCGCGGTCGAGGCGCGCGCGGATCTGGCGCGAAGTCAGGAAGGAGCCGTCGCGCCCCGCCATCGGCGAGGAGTTCACGCCGAAGGTCATCCGCAGGGTCGGCGCATCGACGTCGAGGCGGGGGAGCGGCCTCGGGTCGACGGGGTCGGTCAGCGTGTCGCCGATCGTGACCTCCGGCAGCCCGGCCACCGACACGATGTCGCCCGGTCCGGCCTCGGTGATGTCGATGCGGTCGATCCCGTGTGCCGTCTGGAGCGCGGTGACCGAGCCGGTGAGGGTCATGCTTCGGCCGGGCTCGACCGAGCCGTCGGGGTCCTCCGGCTCCTCGCGGACGATCGTCACGCGCTGCCCCACCCGGATCTCTCCGTTGCGGATGCGGCCGACCGCCATGCGCCCGACGTAGTCGTTGGCGGAGAGGTTGGTGACCAGCAGCTGGAGCGGGTGGCCGTCGTCGAAGGTCGGGGGCGGCGTCACGCTCACCAGCAGGTCGAGCAGCGGGCGGAGGTCCGACCCGGCGCGATCGAGGTCCCTGGTCGCGGTGCCGGCCTTGGCGTTGGTGTAGACGACCGGGAACTCGATCTGGAATTCGTCGGCTCCCAGGTCGATGAAGAGCTCGTACACCTCGTCGAGCACCTGGGCCGGCCGTGCGTCGGATCGGTCGATCTTGTTGATGGCCACCACGACGGGGAGGTGGCGCTGCATCGCCTTCTGGAGCACGTAGCGCGTCTGTGGCAAGGGGCCCTCGGCGGCGTCCACCAGCAGGAGCACCGCGTCAACCATGAGCAGCGAGCGCTCCACCTCGCCCCCGAAGTCGGCGTGCCCGGGCGTGTCCACGATGTTGAGGCGGACCCCGTCGTAGTCGACGGTCGTCTGCTTGGCGAGGATCGTGATCCCCTTCTCGCGTTCGAGGTCGCCCGAGTCGAGGACGCGGTCGACGATGGCCTCGTTGGCGCGGAAGGTCCCCGTCTGGCGCAGCATGCCGTCGACCAGGGTCGTCTTGCCGTGGTCGACGTGCGCGATGATCGCCACGTTGCGCAGGTCGTGACGGACGGAGCTGGTCATCGGCTCCATCGTCGCAGATGCCGCGCCGCGCCGCCGATGGGTGCCGGAAGTACCGATGCGGATGGTCCCATTGGCCATAGGAAGCGGACCGCCGTGCACGTACGGTGAGCGTGCATGGACGGCAGCCCAGCCGGCGTGCCCTCCAGCCCCCATCACCGGAGCCCCTCTCTTGTCTCGCCTGTTTCGTGCTGCCCTGGCCGCGCTGAGCCTGGCAGCGGTCCTCGGTTTGCCCGTCACCGCCCACGCCGCCACCCCGACCAAGGTCGCCATCATCGTCGGACCGGTCGGGTCCCTGACGCCCACGTACCTGGCCCTGGCCGATGCCGCCGCCGCGGCGGCCGAGGCGCGGGGCGCCGTCGTGGCGCGCGCCTACTCGCCGAACGCGACCCCGGCCAACGTGCTGGCCGCGGTCGCCGACGCTCACGTCATCGTCTACTTCGGTCACGGCTACGGCCATCCCAGCCCGTACGGCGGCCTGAACACCGCGAAGCAGAACGGGTGGGCGCTGCAGGGGCCCGCCGCCAACGGCACGCATGGCGATGCCGGCGGCCAGGTGGCGTACTACGGCGAGGACTGGATCGTCGCCAACGCACGGCCCGCGCCCGGGTTCGTGATGATCTATTCCAACACGTGCTACGCGCCGGGCGCGTCGGAGGGCGGCCACGCACCGGCCACGCCCTGGCAGGCGGCGCAGCGCGTCGCGTACTACTCGCGAGCGGTGTTCGCGATGGGCGGCTCGGCGTACTTCGCCACGGACTTCGATCGCGGCGCGGCCGACCTGCTCGGCCGTCTCCTCGGCGATCGGACGGCCAGCTTCGGAACGGCCTTCGCCAGCGACCATCGCTTCGTCGGGCCCGCCCTGACGTCACAGGCTCATCCCTTCTCTGCCGGACAGACCATCTGGCTCCATCGGTCGAAGTACACCGACGGACCGCCCAACTACTGGTACGCCTTCGCCGGCAACCCCGACGCGTCACCGCTGCTGTCATGGGATCGGACGGCCCCGACCGCGACGATGTCATCTCCGGCCGCAGGCGCGGTCGACATCGCCCCCGGCGCTTCGATCACGCTCCGCATGAGCGAGACGGTGGTCGGCGTCAGCGCCGATACGATCTCCCTCCACGACGCGTCGGGCGGCAGGGTCGCGGCCGAGGTCGCCTACGACCAGGCCTCCGGCGTCGTCACTCTCCGGCCGGAGAGGCCGTTGGCGCTGAGCAGCCGATATGGGGTCGCGGTCTCCGACGGCATCCGTGACTCCGCCGGTCGAGCGTTCGCTCCGACCACCTGGGCGTTCTCGACCCGGGTCGATGCGGACCCGCTCTCCTCGAATCTCTCGATCGTCCTCGAGGCCGGCGCCCACGAGCTGGTCAGAGTGGCGCCGGACGGATCCGTCGCCGAGCGCCGCCCGCTCGAGGTGGTGGATCGGCGTTGGCTGCTGGCCGATCGGCGCGCGAGGCTGCTCGGCCTGCCGGGGGCGTGGCTGCGGCTTCACGACACCGAGATCGGTGGCTGGTGGGTCGCCGAATCCGGCGCGGCCCACGCCTTCGGACGGGTGGAGGAGGCCCGGCTGGTGCAGGGCACGCGAGTGACCCTCTCCGCCGGAACGCACGAGGTCCACGGGTTCGATGCCGAGGGTCCGGAGGTGGCGGGAGACGGGATGGCGGTCGCGGGCGGCACGGCCGTGCTCGTCGACCGGCGCCGCGTCTTCGACGGGCGCACGTTCGTTCGCCTGGTCGGCCCCGAGCTCGCCGGCGCCTGGGTCGAGATCGATCCATCCGTGTCGCCCACGGAGGGGGCGGCGCGGCGCGTCCTCGGAACCGAGGCGAGAGCGGCCGAGGCGCGTTTCGTGGTGGCATCGGCCGACGTGACCGCCTTCCGCTTCGACGATGCCGGCCGGGTCATCGATCGACGCGGCCTGGCCGATACGGATCCCGCCTCGGGCGCGCTCACGACGCGGGAGAGCCGCGTGGTCGGCGGGACCCGCTTCGCGATCGTGGCACGAGGCGAGCTGGCCGGATGGGCGCTGGCCGAGGGCCCGCAGGTGCAGGTCCTGCCGCTCACTCCCGCCCCGGACACCGCCGACTGATCTCGCCACCTGCTAGCCTCGGGCGGTGCCAGCCGACCTGACCGATGGGTTGCGCGACCTGAGCGAAGCGCTCGGGCAGCGCGCCGAGAGCGCGCCAGGGCCGAACCGCGCGGCTCGCGCCGAGCGGTTGCGTCGTCACGTCGACGACTACCTCAGGCCCCGTGCCCGCGACGCCGGCGCTCCACTGGTGGTGGTGCTGCTCGGCTCCACCGGGAGCGGGAAATCGAGCCTCTTCAACGCGCTCGCGGGCCGCGACGTGAGCCCGTCCGGCGTGCTGCGGCCGACCACGCGGCGGCCCGTGGCCCTGGCGCATCCCGACGACGCCACGCAGGACCTGCTTCCCGGTCTCTCCGAGCGTGAGGCGCTCGACCTGATCGTGGACGACGCCATCGGGCGCGGGCTGGTGCTGGTCGACGCGCCGGACTTCGACAGCGTCGAGCTCGCCAACCGCGCGCTGGCGGTGGAGCTCCTCGAGGCCGCCGATCTG
>DASVEH010000147.1:0-3591 GCA_036380655.1 Candidatus Limnocylindria bacterium
CCCAGAGCACCGTCACCATCGCCAGGACAAGATAGGGACGCCAGCGCATCAGCCGGACGCCTCCCTCGGCCTGCGGGTCCCGCGCCCGCGAGTCCCGCGCCCGCGGGGCGCAGCGTTCGCATCGGCGCCGTGCCAGTGGTCTTCCTGACCGGGCTCGAGGTGGGGAAGTCCGCCTCGGGCCCGCTCGTGAAGGCGATAGACCTCCTCGAGGCCGTCCGGCGGCACCGCGGTCGCATACACGGTGCAGAACACCTCGACGACCTCGGGATCGAACTGCGTGCCGGCGTGCTCCCGGAGCTCGGCCAGCGCCTCTTCGTGGGAGAGTGCCGCGCTGTAGGGGCGGTCGTGGACCATGGCGTGGTACGCATCGGCGACGCTCACGATCCGGGCGCCGAGCGGAATCTCGCTGCCCTTCAGACCGTGCGGATAGCCGCCGCCGTTGAAACGCTCGTGGTGGTGGAGAACGACCGGGATCGCCTCGCGCAGGTTCGAGGCCTGCTCGAGGATGACCTGGCCGATGCGCGGATGCTCGCCGATGGCCTGCCACTCCGCGTCGGACAGCGTGGTCGGCTT
Organism: Candidatus Limnocylindria bacterium; assembly: GCA_036380655.1. Classification (GTDB taxonomy): domain Bacteria; phylum Chloroflexota; class Limnocylindria; order QHBO01; family QHBO01; genus JACDBZ01. The sequence continues at coordinate 574 of DASVEH010000147.1, forward strand.
GTCGAGGATCTCCTCGGGGATGGCGATCTTGCCGAGGTCGTGCAGCAGGGAGGCGATCCGGATCCGCTCGATCTCCTCGGTCGGCAGCCCCATCTCGAGGCCGAGGCCGGTGGCCAGCGCCGCGATCATGTCCGACGGTCGCCCGCGGTGATGGGGCTGCGGCGCCAGCACCGACGCGAGTGCCTGGGTGGCCGTGTCACTGGCCCATTGCCCGATCGCCGTAGCCTGGGCGCGTCGCTCGGCCGAGATCGGCGCGCGGCTGACCGGCGCGCCCTCGTCGAGGTCGCGGAACAGGTAGGTTCGGTTCCGACCAAGGGACTTGGCGGCGTACATCGCGGCATCAGCGTGATCGACCAGCCTGTCCAGGGCGAGCTCGCTGCCGCGCCCGCCCGCGATGCCGATGCTGATGGTGACCTTCACGGTCTGCTCGCCGGCAATGCGCAGCGGCTCCTGCTGGACGAGCGTGCGCAGCTCCTCGGCGAGGCGGACCGCGTCGGCCGGCATCGTCTCCGGCAGGATGAGCATGAACTCCTCACCGCCGTAGCGGCCGAACGTGTCGCTGACGCGCACGCCATCGGCGACGAGGCCGGCGACCTGGCGCAGGACCGCGTCGCCGGAGTTGTGTCCGTAGGTGTCGTTGATCGGCTTGAAGCGGTCGATATCGATGAAGGCGACGCTGAGCGGCTTGAAGTGACGCACCGCACGCTCGACCTCGGCGCCCAGGATGGCGAGCAGCGTCTCGCGGTTCGGGATCCCGGTGAGTCGATCATGGGTGGCGCGGGCCTCGATCTGGAGGAAGGCGCCACTGGCCGCGTTGAAGGCACGGGCGAGGCGCCGCTCCCCGGAGATGCCGGCCTCACGGAGATGGACCGGCTCGTCGGTCTCCAGCGTCCGCTCGAGGGCTTTCGCGATGCGGGTGAGGCGCCAGCCCATGTAGCTCCAGGCCAGCAGCGCCATGGTCGTCATGCCGGCCACGACGCCGGCGGCCACGACGAGCGCCAGGATGCCGCGGTCTGCCGCCTCAGTCTGTGCCGTCACGGCGAGCGCGATGAGGACCAGCCCGGCCACCGCGAAAGGCGCAAGGAATCCGAGCAGTCGGACGAACAGGAGCATGCCAGACAGGATGCCCGGGGAGGTCCCGACCGGCCATGGCCCGATGGTCCGGCGGTGCGTGCGCGCATCCCGGCCGGAGGCGCAGACGGGGCCAAGTGCGGATCGGTGCAGTACCCGACCGGTACCGATGGCCGCCTCGCCGCGTAAGGGCATCGTGCGCTCCGCCGCTCGCTATGATGCGAACGTGCCCGGCCAGCACCGATCCGCTTGACCCGTCCCGTGCGCGCGCCCGTCAGCCTGCCGCACGCCGCCGGTGAGGCGCTACCCCTGTACGAGCCGCACGGCCCGCGCGAGGAGTGCGGAGTGGTCGGCATCTGGGCTCCGGGATCGGAGGTGGCGCGAATGGCGTACGTCGGCCTGCACGCCCTCCAGCACCGCGGACAGGAGTCGGCCGGCATCGCCGTCACCGACGGCGGCCAGCTGAGCCTGCACAAGCGCCTCGGCCTCGTCAGCAGCGTCTTCGACGAAGAGACACTCGGACGCCTCGAGGGCCGCGACGAGGGCGGGCGGCCGCCGAAGGCGGCCATCGGCCACACCCGCTACAGCACCACCGGATCGAACACGCTGCCGAACGTGCAGCCGGTCTACGCTCACGCCGATATCGGCGAGCTGATGCTCGGCCACAACGGCAACCTCACCAACGCCAGCTGGCTTCGGGACGAGCTCACCGAGCAGGGCATCGAGTTCGGCTCGGCGTCCGATACGGAGGTGCTCGCCAGGCTGATCGCCCACGCCCCCGGTCGCACGTGGGCGCAGCGGGTCGACCACGCCTTCCACCGCGCAGTCGGCGCGTTCACCTTCACCATGCTCACCGAGACGGCGCTGGTGGCGGCGCGCGACCCGATCGGCTTCCGCCCGCTGGCGCTCGGGCGCCTGCCGAAGGGCGGATGGGCGGTCGCGTCCGAGAGCTCCGCGCTCGACGCCATGGGCGCCCGCTTCGTGCGCGACGTGGAGGCGGGCGAGGTGCTCACCATCGACGACGAGGGCGTGCACTCGCATCGGTCCAGCCGCGCCAGTCCGGAGCGCGAGCGGCTCTGCGTCTTCGAGTTCGTGTACCTGGCTCGCCCCGACTCGGTCATGGACGGCCGCCTGCTGTACGAGGCGCGCCTCGAGATGGGCCGCCGCCTGGCGCGTGAGCAGCCGGCCGACGCCGACCTGGTGATCGCGGTACCCGACTCCGCCATCCCGGCCGCCATCGGCTATGCCGAGGAGGCGGGGCTCCCGTACCGCGAGGGCCTCATCAAGTCGCGCTACGTGGGGCGCACCTTCATCCAGCCCGCCCAACGCAGCCGCGACGAGGCGGTGCGTCTGAAGTTCAACCCGCTCCCCGAGCTGCTCTCCGGCAAGCGGGTCGTGGTGGTCGACGACTCGATCGTGCGCGGCACGACCACCGGGCCGATCGTCGAGATGCTGCGACGCGCCGGTGCGGCCGAGGTGCATGTCCGCATCCATTCGCCCCAGATGCGCTACCCGTGCTACATGGGCGTCGACACCGGGCGTCGCGAGGAGCTGATCGCCGCCAACCACTCGCTGGAGGGCATCCGCGCCGCGATCGGCGCCGACTCGCTGGGCTACCTGTCCAAGGAGGCGATGCTGGAGGCGGTCGGCGGGCGGACCGATGCACGCTGCACCGCCTGTTTCGATGGGGCCTATCCGACCGATGTCCCCCTCGAGCTCGACAAGCTGGCGCTCGAGCGCCGCTAGACCGATGGCGCGCAGCTATCGCGAGGCCGGCGTCGACATCGCCGAGGCGGAGCGTGCCGTCGAGCGCATCGCGCGTGCCGCGGCGGCTACTGCCACACCGGCGGTCCTGAGCGGCATCGGCGGGTTCGGCGGGCTTTTCCGCTTCGACGCCGGCAGCCACCCCGATCCGATCCTGGTCAGCAGCACCGATGGCGTGGGCAC
>DASVEH010000148.1:0-9011 GCA_036380655.1 Candidatus Limnocylindria bacterium
GATAGCGCCGATACGCGTCGCGCTCCCCCGCGATCCCGCCGAAGCGCTCGTCGCGCAGCCACTCGTCCGGCACCGCATCGACGATTGCGTCGAGCGTCGCGGGCTTCAGCCGTCCGGCGAGACGGGCTTCGGCGTCATGAATCGAGCCGGCGAACGGGAGGAGGACATGCTCGGCGATGCGCTCGAACGGCCGCCGCGCATGCTCGTCGGGATCGGTCCAGGCGTGGTGGACGTACAGCGCCGAGCCGTGGTCGATGAGCCAGGTCCGCCCGTCGCCGACCACCATGTTGGCGTTCCGCGGCGTGCGGTCCGGGTTGATGGTGAGGTCGTCGAACCAGACGACGTCGGCGGCCCAGTCGGCGCCCTCGGCCGGCCGTTGGGTCATGTCGATGGCAAGCGCGCCGGGAATGAAGGCCAGCCCGATGTTGAGGCCGACCGACCATCCGAGCAGATCGCGGATCTCGTCGTGCGACTCTGCCCGGGCGATCTCCGCGGGCAGCGTGGCGAGCACGAGCTCCGGGACCGGCAGGCCGAGCGCACGGCCGATCTCCCCCACCACCAGCTCCGCGATCAGCGCCTTCTCGCCGTGCCCGGCGCCGCGGAACTTGATGACGTACTCGCGGCCGTCATCCGCCTCCACCAGCGCCGGGAGCGAGCTCCCCTCGCGCAGGGGCGTGACGTAGCGCGTGATGTCGACGCGTCGCAGCATGCTCCCGAGTGTAGACAACCCGGGAGGGAGGCCGGTTCGCGGCCAGGCAGCTACGAGACGCGGGCGCGCGACGGTCCGTTGGCGGCCATCATCGCCACGGAAGCGAGGACCGCGATGGCCAGGATGCCGAGAGCGATCCAGCTCGTGGAGAAGCCGATCATCGATGCGATGGCGAGATAGATGCCGCTGGCGATGACCGCGGCGGAGAGAACGGCGGCGGACTGCATGACTCTTGCTCCTCGGGTGAATTGACCCGATCATCCCGATCCGGCGGCCGTCCACGCATCGGACGATGCGCGCATCACCCGTACGGCATTCGGCCGACCGGGCCGATGGCTCGGGACGTCAGGCGCGTCCGGCGAGCCGCTCGATCAGCAGCGCGGTCGAGGCCGTGATCCGCGCCAGCGTGTCGTAGTCGAGCGTGTCGGGCGTGTCGCTCGGACGGTGGTAGCGCGGGTTGCGGAAGTTGGCGGTATTCGTCACCTGGATGGCCGGAAGGCCGGCCCGCCAGAAGTTGACATGGTCGCTGCGCGAGAAGTGGCGCGCGGCCGGCACCGCATGCAGCGGGAGGCCGAGCAGCGGCAGGTCGAGCGGGTCGCGCAGGAGGAGCACGCGCTCGGGGCCCACGGTCGCCGACAGGCAGGTGGCCCACTCACGCACCAGGCCGAGCGAGGATCGACGATAGATGGCGACCACCGTGTCGCCGGCGGCGTCGCGCGCCTCCAGCCTGGCCAGCTGCCCGGGATAGAGCCGGTCGATCCCGGGAGGGACCGATTGCGACCGCGGGCGGGCGTCCATGAAGCCGATCGGGTCGTAGACGACCGCCGCGCGCACCCGGAAGGTGGCCTTGAGCCACCCGACCAGGTAGCGCGAGCCGACGAGGCCGATCTCCTCGAAGTCGGGCGCGGCCAGGATCACGGTGCGGCGGAAGCGTCGTTCACCCAGCTGCGCGGCCAGCTCGAGAAGCGCCGCGACACCCGCTCCATTGTCGTCGGCGCCGGGCGAGCCACGGACGGTGTCGTGGTGGGCGACGATCACGATCGCGTCATCGGTCTCGCCCTCGGCGATGCCGACCAGGTTTCGGCCCTCGAGGCGCTCGTATCGGTGAACGGGGTGGCCTCCGCCGGAGCCCGCCACCGGGTGGTCGAGGCGCGCCCGAAAGTTCCGCAGGCGCAGATGCTGGCGTCCCACCCGCCAGCCCGCCGCGCGCCAGGCATCGGCGAGGAGCGCATCGGTCCGGTCCATGGCGTCCGCAGCGTTGAGGCGGTTGCGCGGTCCGGGCAGGTCGTCCACCAGCTGGCGCAGGCGCTCGGGATGGATGCGATCGATCCAGGCATCGGCCGCGCGGCGGAGCGCCGCATCGGGCGGCGGGTACGAGGGCTCGGCAGTGCCGGGAATGCTCACCTTCACCGGGCCGAGAATAGCGGGAAGGGGGCACAATGCCGCCATGTCGGACAGGGTCTCGATGCGGGCAGCCAGCTTCACCGAGTCGGTGATCCGCGAGATGACGCGCCACGCGGCGCTCCACGACGCCGTCAACCTCGCCCAGGGCTTCCCCGACTTCGCCTGCCCGCCCGAGCTCAAGGAGGCGGCCAGGTCGGCCATCGACCACGACATCAACCAGTACGCCATCACCTGGGGCGCGCGCGATTTCCGCGAGGCGATCGCCGCCAAGACAGCGCGCTGGTACCCCGGCTGGATCGTCGACCCCGAGACGGACCTGACCGTGACCTGCGGCGCAACGGAGGGGATGATCGCCGCGATGCTCGCCCTCGTCGATCCCGGCGAGGAGGTGATCGTCTTCGAGCCCTTCTACGAGAACTACGGGCCCGATGCCATCCTGTCCGGCGCGGTTCCCCGCTACGTGACCCTGCACGAGCCCAACTGGCGGATCGATCCCGACGAGCTCCGCGCCGCCTTCGGTCCCCGCACCAGGGCGATCATCCTCAACACGCCGCACAACCCGACCGGCAAGGTCTTTTCCCGCGCGGAGCTGGAGCTGATCGCCGGGCTGGCGCAGGAGCATGACGCGCTCGTCCTGACCGACGACATCTACGAGCACATCGTGTACGCGGGCGAGCACGTGCCCATCGCGACCCTTCCCGGCATGGCCGAGCGCACCGTGGCGGTCAACTCGCTCTCGAAGACGTACTCGGTCACCGGCTGGCGCGTCGGATGGGTCATCGCCCCGGCGCCCCTGACCAACGCCATCCGCAAGGTCCACGACTTCCTGACCGTCGGCGCCGCGGCGCCTCTCCAGGCCGCCGGGACGATAGCGCTCGGCCTGCCCGACGCGTACTACGCCACGCTGGCCGCGGACTACCGACGGCGGCGAGACCTCCTCATTCCCGCCCTCGAAGCAGCCGGCCTGCGGCCGTATGTGCCGGACGGCGCCTACTACGTGATGGCCGACATCACCGGGGTCACCGACGAGGACGACGTTACCTTCGCGCGGCGCCTGACCGCGAGCCCCGGCGTGGCCTCTGTGCCGGGCTCGTCGTTCTACTCGCGCCCCGAGCTGGGTCGCACGAAGATTCGCTTCGCCTTCCCGAAAAGGGATGAGACATTGGCCGAGGCGGCGCGGCGGCTGCGACGGATCGGTTGAGGCGGCGCGGCTGAGCACGAATGGGCGTGGAGATACCGGCTCGGGGACACTGGTTGCCGCCCTACGAGTCGCCAGGCGAATGGCTGACCCTGGGGCGGGGGCGGCGGCCACGTACCACTCAGGAGCCGAATAACGGGACGATCAGTCGCTGACCGGCTCGAGCCAGACCGTCTCGCCGAAGCTGAGTGCCAGGTGCATCACCCCCGAATCCGCAGACGCACCGTGCCAGTGCTCCTCGTGCGGCGGCGCCTCGACCAGGTCGCCGGCACGGACCTCCGCGACCTCGCCGTCGCGCGTGCCCACCCGGCCGGCGCCGTCGACGACGAAGAGCACCTGGCCGGCGGAGTGGCGGTGCCAGCTTGTCCGCGCCCCGGGCTCGAAGGTCACCGCCAGCGCCGAGCCGGCCGGCTCGCCGATGCGCCCGAGGTCGCGCCGGCGCACGGTGCCGCTGAAGGTGTCGGTCGCCACCGGCTCGACTTCGGCCTCGGTGGAACGGGCGATTCTCATCGGCGCATCCTACCCAACCTCGGTGCGCAGGTCCTCGCGGTAGGCGACCACCGCGACGAGGAGCAGCAGGTGCCAGGCGGCGACCTCGATCGAGTCGAACTGGCGGATGTAGAACGAGATGAGGTCTCCGAGGGTGAGGGCCACGAGCAGCCCGAAGTAGGCGAGCGTCCAGCCGAGCCGATGTCGTCCGGCAACCGTGATGAGCGCCCCGCCGACGACCAGCAGCGCGCCCGCCACACCCTCGACCGCGAGATGGACGAGCTGGAAGCCGGTGAAGGCGGTCGGTCCCTCGCCCGGGTCCAGCCGGACCTCGGAGCCTGCCGATGAGGGCCAGGATCTGACCGATGCCGGTGAGCAGCAGAGCGGCGATCAGCGCCATCCGCAGCCCACGCCCGCCGAGCCAGCGATCGGCGCGCGATCGCCAGCCGGCGCGTAATCCGCCCAGACGGTCGACCGGGTCGGGCGCGACGAGCAGCTCCTCGGCCTCGACGAAGGCGAGCAGGTCGGCCGCCAGGCGCCGCTGCTCCGGACGGGGGCTGCGGGCCGCGGCGGACGCCAGGCGCTCGCGCAGCGTGTCGCGCTCGGCTCGCTGGAGGTCGCTCTCGACGGTCTCCTCGAACAGCTCCAGCGCGGTCAGCAGCTGGCTGCGCGGATCGGGATCGTGGGGGCGCCGAGCGCGCAGCCAGACGAGCACCGCCAGCAGGAAGGTCGCGTAGATGATCGGCGCGGCGGCCGGGTAGAAGTAGTCGTTCTCGGCCGTGATGAACTTGCCGACCTCGTCGATGAACAGGCCGATCCCGACGCCTGCGAGCAGCGCCGAGGTGAGGTAGACGAAGCGCCCGGCCAGCAGGATGGGCAGGATGGCCGCCGCGAACAGGGCGGCGCCGCCCCACAGCGCGTGGGCGATGTGGAGGTCGCCGCCCCCGATCTGCGGGAAGCCGGTCATCGTCAGGAACCAGCGGGTCAGGATCACCGTCCCCGCGAAGCTGACGAGGGTGACGAGGAGGTAGCGCTCGGCTCCCTCGCGGCGCACCGGGCGCCGGACCCAGGTGAGCCGCCGCGGCCGGAATCCCTCACGCATCGGCGGCGCCGATCCGGATCTCACGCGTCCGCGCGTCGCCCGCGAGGAAGACGGCCAGCCACCCCGCTTCCTCCTCGACCTCGGCGCGATCGGCCGGCGAGAACGCGGCGAACGGGTGGATGGTGAGCACGGCATCCTCGTTCCCGGTGTCCAGCCGCCACGTCCCGGCCACGAATCCGTCGACCAGCACCGAGCCGCGCAGCCAGTCCCCGCTTCCGTACTTCCGGTCGAGAACGCGGCTGCGGTCGTGGTGCGAGAGGAGCAGGTTGTCGAATTCGGGCAGGTAACGGACCGGTGCCGGCGTATCGGGATCGGGCATCGGCGCATCGGGGACATCGAAGAGCTCGCGCCCGCGCTCGTCGCGGTAGGTGTGCAGCCGAGGACGCAGCCGCTCGACGACTTCGCGGATGCCGGTCAGCCACGACCAGACCTGGAAATCCCTTGCGGTCGCCGGACCGAAGGCGGCGAGGTAGCGAACGACCAGCTCGTCGATGGATGGTGCCGGATCGAGCTCGGCGCCGAGCCAGCGGGTGGTCGTCTGGAGCACGGCCGGCCCGCGGCCGCCCCACAGGCCGCGCGGCGGCGGCTGGACGAGCGGCACCAGGAAGCGGACCGCATAGGCGAGGGGGCCGGGCTCGCGGTCGGGCCAGCGCTCCTGCAGCCGCCGCCCGAGCTCGCTGGCCGTGTGGGGCCGCTCGCCGAGCAGCTCCAGCCCGGCGGCCACCACGGCGTCGACGTCGACGCCGTCGAGCTGACGCACGAATGGGCTGTAGCGCCACGCTCGCTCGGCGACCGGCTGCATGAGCGGCCGAATCGAGAGCGCATCGGCGGCCGAGAGCAGATGGATGGTGGTGCGCATGACGGCCGTCGCGCGCACCGCGCGCCGCTCGGCCAGCAGCGTGGAGAGCTCGGCCGGGTCGAAGCCGCGCACGCGTGACCAGAGCGCGGTGTACGGGTCGAGCGGGTTCTGCGCCTGCATCCCGACCAGCCGCTCGACGACCTCGAGAGCCGGGAGCTCGACCCGCTCCAGCAGCAGCTGTCGGGCGAGCAGCGAACGGTTGAGCGCGCGCTTCGAGAGGACCGCCGTCACGCGTCGGGCTGCCAGATGGCATGGTCGTGGCCGAAGACGACCCGGTACGGGTCGAGGTCCAGGAGCCGCGCGAGCCAGTCCGGGTAGGGCGGCGCATCGTCGAGGCCCTCCCGCTCGAGTCGGAGGGCGGTCACGGCTCGCGCGAAATCGGATGCCTGGCGGAAGGTCTGGCCGGCCAGCAGGAGGAGGCCGCGTTCGGTCTCGATCGCGACCGCCTGGTGGCCCGGGGAGTGGCCCGGCGTGGGGATCACGCGGAGGCCGGGCAGCGGCTCGTGCTCGCCCGCGACCTCCTGGTAGTGGCCGCCATCGAGGTCGATGTCCTCGGGCACGGTGTAGTCGGGACCGCGGGCCGCTTCGAGCTCGGCGGGCTGGACGAGGATGGGCGTGCCGTGGAACTCGACGTTGCCGCCGGCGTGATCGACGTGGAGGTGGCAGTTGATGACGAGGTCGACCTCGCCGGCCTCGACGTCGATGCCGCTCAGGGCCTCGACGATCGGCGTTCGCAGGAATCGCATCTCGCGAACATCGTCGGGCGGGAGGTGCGCACCGATGCCGGTATCGATCAGCACCGTGGCCTCCGGGTGCCGCACCAGCCAGGCGTTGACGATGACCCGCTCGCCCGGCGCGACCGACTCCGGCGCAAGGAAGCCCCCGACCATGAGCCGGGTGACGACCGATCGCATCGGCGGATTATCGCCCCAGGACCGATTGGCAGGCGGGCACGGCCGAAAGCGCCCCGAGCACCTCCTCGGCCGATGCGTCCGCGCTCTGGCGCCCGGTGTCGACGACGATATCGGCCACCGACGCATAGAGAGGATCACGCTCGATCACCGCGTCCCGGACCCAGCGTGCTCCTCCGGCGTCGATGAAGGGCCGATGATCCGCACCCGCGGCACGCGACTCGAGAACCTCCGCATCGGCCCGCAGCCAGACGACGACCCCGCCCTCCCGGAGCCGCGCCCGGTCGGCGGGGTCGAGGATCGTGCCGGCCGCAACCCCGATGAGCACGGGAGCCGCCGCATCCAGCCCCAGGCCCAGGGCGTCCGACTCGGCAGCCCGCATCGCCTCTTTGCCCCGCTCGGCCAGGATCGCGCGCGCCGTCGTGCCGTGCGACCGGCGCACCAGCTCGTCGTTGTCGACGTAGGGCCACCCGGTGGCAGCCGCCACGAGCCGGCCGATCGTCGACTTCCCGCTGCCCATCATGCCGATCAGGAGGATCCGGCAGCCCTGCTCGGCGCTCACCCGACCGTGTACGTCGCCATGCGAGCAAGTCTACGAGCGCCCGCCGCGTCGGTCAGGGCCTGACGGGTACGGCGAGCTCGGAACACGCCGAGGAGTGAAACGCCCCGGGACGAACGACCCGGGCACGCACCGTGCAAGCCCGGCCAGTCGTCCATCTCGCATGGGAGGCCTTCCCCCGCATGGAAACAGTCACGAACTGGGGCGATGCCGTGATGGTGTCAGCCACCGAGGCGTTGCAGAACTTCCTCGGATTCCTACCCGCCCTCGTCGGCGCCATCCTCATCCTGGTCATCGGCTGGATCATCGCCGGCCTCCTGGCCGGGCTGGTCGAGCGCGTCCTGAAGACAGTCGGCTTCGAGCGCGCCGCGACGACCACCGGTATCAGCTCGTTCATTCAGCGCAGTGGCTCGAGCTGGACCGCGAGCGCGATCGTTGCCGAGATCGTGAAGTGGTTCATCCGGCTCATCGCCATCCAGGCCGCCGCATCGGTGCTCGGCCTCGACCAGATCTCGCAGATCATCAACGCCATCCTGCTGTGGCTGCCGAACCTGGTGGTCGCGATCGCGATCATCGTCATCGGCGCCCTGATCGCCCGCTTCGTGTCCGGGCTCGTGCGCGGCACGACCGGTCAGATGGGCTTCACGAACTCCGACATCCTGGGCAGCGTTGCCTATTACGCGATCCTGGTCTTCGCGGCCATCGCGGCGGTCGACCAGCTCGGGATCGCCGAGACGGTCGTCAACACGCTGCTCGTCGGCCTCGTCGCGACGGTGGTCCTGGCGGCGGGCCTTGCCTTCGGCCTGGGCGGACAGCAGACCGCGGCGCGCATCACCGAGGGCTGGTACGAAGGCGCGCGGCAGGCCACCCGCAAGGTGGCCGAGTACACGGCCTCGCAGTCCGGCAGCAGCGGTCCGGACGCCGGAGCCGCGTCTCGCCCGCCGACCACCCCCCAGGCGGAGCCGCCGATCACCGGCGGATCCGGCTCCACCACCGGCGGCTGACGCCCGACCGACCTCGTCACGAGGGGCCGCGCCGGACGCGCGGCCCCTCCGGCACCCACCCAGCGAAGGAGAGAGTTCATGGGTCGCATTCTTCTCGGAGTGGTCATCGGGATCATCCTGGTCATCTGGCTGCTCGCCTCGTGCGTTGGCGCAATCTTCTAGGGCGACGCCTCGGGCCAGAGGGCGAGATGCGCGTCGCGCCAGGCTGGCAGCCCCCGTCCGCCGCCGATGGCGACTGCGTCGAGATCGATGTCCGCCATCACGCCGTAATGGTCCGACGGCGCGTCCCCGCCCTCCTCGCGTAGCACCACCGAGGCCGACCGGATCACGGTCCGCGGCGTCCAACGGAACGGCGAACCGACGAAGACGTAGTCGATGCGCCGATGGTGGTCGGGCTGCCCGAACGTCGCAGCGGCGAACGGCGCGACGTACGGGTTGCGCGTCGACCACGTGTGGCCGGGCGAGCCGTCGCCAGCGACGGCGAAGGCATCTGCCCAGTACGTGCTCCGTCCCTGGAGGCTTTGCAGTCCGGTGAGGAATCGGATGCTGGCGGCGTCGGGAGTGGCATCGAAGTCCCCGGCCAGGATCGGAGGCAGGTCGTCGTCCTTCGCGAGGTCGGTGAGCCATTCGTCGAGGACGAGGCATTCGTCCTCTCGCTCCCCCTCGAAGCCCGGAATCCACGACAGCGGCACCGCCGAGCAGAACCAGAATGCGTCGGCGCCGATGCTGACCCGGGTGGCGATCGCGACGCCGTCATGTCCCAGATCGCGGACCCG
>DASVEH010000149.1:0-9535 GCA_036380655.1 Candidatus Limnocylindria bacterium
GCTCGATCGCCTCGGATAGGACCTCGACTGCCAGCATGCCGACACCCATGAAGTCGCCGCCATCCATGGGCGTACCAGAGCCAGTGGAGAGCGCAAAGACAGTGTCGCCATCGAACATCGTGTGGACCGGCACGACGGAGCGGGCCAGCGCGTCGTGTCCGAGCTTCGCCAGCCGGATGACCTGAGTCCGATCGAGGTCGAGATCGGTGCCGATGACGGCCAATGTGGTGTGCTCGAGGTGGCGCGGCGCCTCGGGCGGCGCCGGCAGATAGCGGCTGCCGGCGATGATGCGCCCATCGCTGCCCACGACGTTGCCGAGCGCGTTGCAGACTGCCATGGCGCCGACCACGTGGCCGTCGCCGAGCCGGCGTCCCGCCATGCCGACGCCGCCCTTGCGAATGGCGGCCGGACCGGCGAGTTTGGCGACCGTGGCGCCGGTCCCGGCACCGACGCTGCCCTCAAGTGGACCTGCCCCGGCCTCGGCGGCCCGGCAGGCTGCGAAGCCGTCGTCCGGCGTGGGTCGGACGTCGGGGCGGCCGATGCCGAGGTCGAACAGGATGGCTGCCGGCACGATCGGCACCGGACCGCCCTCCGTCGCGAAGCCGATGCCCCGCTCGGCCAGCCATCGCATGACGCCGTCCGCGGCGGATAGACCGAACGCCGACCCGCCCGCCAGGCAGATCGCATGGACGCGCTCGACGAGCGAGCCCGGGCGCAGCACGTCCGTCTCACGCGTCCCGGGCGCAGCACCCCGGACGTCAACCGCGGCCACTGCCCCCTCGGTGGCGAGGACGACCGTGCAGCCGGTGACGGCCTCGGCATCGGTGACATGGCCGACGCGTAGGCCTGGCACGTCGTTCAGGGTCAGCTGGCTCATCGGCCGATGCTAGCGCTCGCGGCCACCAGCGCCGGCAGGATATCCCCGATCCTCCCCCGCAGCACCGCGTGGGCCCGGTCGTCGAGGGGCGTCGGCTCGGCGTTGATGAGCACGAGGCGCGCACCCGCCTCGAGTGCCAGCTCCGGCAACCTTGCCACCGGGTACACGGTCAGGCTCGTCCCGACCGCGAGAAACAGGTCGGACGAGGCCGCGAAGTCCTCGGCGCGGGCCAGCAGACCGGCGTCCAGGTTCTGCCCGAAGCTGACCGTGGCGGACTTCAGGATCCCTCCGCAGACGAGGCAGGCCGGATCCGGGTCGCCGCCTCGAACCCGATCGAGTGTCTCCGTCATCGGGCGACGGTCCCCGCACGATAGGCACGCCGACTCGCGAATCGTGCCGTGGATCTCGACGAGCCGTTCGGGTGACGAGCCGGCGGCAAGGTGGAGGCCGTCGATGTTCTGGGTGATGAGCAGCCTGAGCCGTCCGCTGGCTTCGAGGTCGGCCAGGGCGCGGTGCGCCGCGTTCGGCCGGGCGCCCCAGGCCGGATGCTCGAGCCGGCGCCGCCACGACTCGCGGCGGATGGCGGGATCGGCGAGGTAGTAGCCGATATTGCTCAACCGCTCGGCGCGCGGGTCGCGCGTCCATACGCCGTCGGGCCCGCGGAAGTCTGGAATGCCAGAGTCGGTGCTCACGCCCGCCCCGGTCAGGGCGACCGCCGATCGCGCGGCGCCGATCCAATCGACGACCTCCTCGATCGACGTCCTCATGTGCCGGCGGAGGACTGGAGCCACCCCAGGATCGCGTTGACGTACTCGTCGAATCGGTCGCGGTGCACGGTATGGCCGGCGTCGAACTCGACGACGCTTGCCGTTTCGGGCGCCGAGGCGACCAGCTCCCCCCGCCTCGGTCCGAGGACCGAGCGGGCCTCATCGGCGAGCAGGTAGAGGGTCGGGATCGAGATCGCCGGTACGAGGTCGAGCACGCGATGCCCCGTGTCGTTGCGCAGCGAGGCGAGGATGCCGTCGAGGTCACACAGGGCCCTGCCCTCGACGTTCTGGCGCGCGTCATCCTCGAGCCACAGTGGATGGTCCGCCAGCTCGCGCCGGATCTCGGCCTCGGGATCGGCCCGTGCTGCGAGCGTCTCGCGCTGCAGGTTGGCCTGATACTCGAGGTCGCCGGCACGGGTCTCGTGCGGCGGATCCTCGATCACGAGCCGATGCGCGACCTCCGGGCGGCGGTGGACGAGCTCCATCGACACCGCCGCGCCGAGCGAGTGCGCCACCAGGAGGTCGACGGGGACCACGCCGAGGCTCTCGAGCGTGGCCGCGAGGTCGTCCGCGAGGCTCTCGGCGGTCGCTGCGCCATCGATCGGAGGGCTCGAGCCATGGCCGCGCTGGTCAACCGCCATCACCCGCCATCCATGGCCGGCCAGCGCCGGCCCGACCCGCCACCAGGTCCGCCACCAGCCGGTGATGCCGTGGACGAGCACGGCGACCGGCGCGCGAGCGCCGGCATCGGTCCCGGATGGTGGCCACTCGTGGGTGGCGAGGACAGCCATCATCGGATCGTACCGGGAACGAGGCGTGCAAGGGCTGGCGCCCATGAGCCTCGAAGCAACCAGTGATCTGTGGTGGAAGAACGCCATCGTCTACTGCGTCGACACCCAGGCCTACCTCGACGCGAACGGCGACGGGGTCGGCGACCTCGATGGCCTCACCCAGCGCATCGACTACCTGGCCGGGCTGGGCGTCACGTGCCTGTGGCTGATGCCCATCTATCCCTCGCCGGAGCGCGACTACGGCTACGACGTGGCCGACTACTACGGGGTCGCCGAGAAGTACGGCACGCTCGGCGACCTGGTCGAGCTGGTGCGGGTCGCGCGCGAGCGCGGGATACGGGTCATCGCCGACCTGGTGGTGAACCACACGTCGATCGACCATCCCTGGTTCCAGATGGCGCGCGCGGGCCATCCCATCTTCAGAGACTTCTACGTCTGGGCCGACGAGAAGCCTCCCAACGCCCACGAGGGCGTGATCTTTCCCGGGCAGCAGGAGAGCGTGTGGTCCTACGACCGCGCCGCGAAGCGCTGGTACATGCACCGCTTCTACCCGCACCAGCCGGACCTCAACATCAACAACCCGCTCGTCCGCAACGAGATCCACAAGGTCATTGGCTTCTGGCTGGAGCTCGGCCTGTCCGGCTTCAGGGTGGACGCCGTACCGTTCCTGATCGAGCAGATCGGCGGCTCGAACCCGGCCGTCTCCGACCCGCATGGCTACCTGCGCGACCTGCGCGACTTCATGACCCGACGCCGAGGCGACGCCATGCTGCTGGCGGAGGCAAACGAGCCGCTCGACAAGCTCACCAAGTTCATCGGCGAGCATGGCGACCAGATGCACATGCTCTTCAGCTTCGTGGTCAACCAGGCGCTCTACCTGTCCTTCGTCAGGGCCGATGCGACCCCCGTCGCGGACGCGCTTCGCTCCCTGCCGCCGATCGCGCCGGAGGCCCAATGGGCCAACTTCATCAAGAATCACGACGAGGCGTCCCTCGACAAGCTGAGCGACGCCGAGCGCGAGGAGGTCTTCGCCGCATTCGCCCCGAAGGAGTCGATGCGCCTCTTCGGCCGTGGCATCCGCCGCCGGTTCCCGACCATGGTGGACGGCGACCGCCGCCGCATGGAGCTGGCATACAGCCTCCTCTTCAGTCTTCCCGGCACGCCGGTCCTCTTCTACGGCGAGGAGATCGGGCTCGGCGACGACCTCCGCATGGCGGACCGAGAGGCCGTTCGGGTACCGATGCAATGGTCCGACCTCCCCGGCGGGGGGTTCACCTCGGCCGATCCAGCAGCGGCTCCCCGCCGGCCGGTGCGAGACGGACCGTTCGGCTACCGGACCGTCAACGTGGAGGCCCAGCGAGACGATCCGGGCTCGTTCCTCAACTGGATGGAGCGCGCGATCCGCACCCGCAAGGAGTGGCCAGAGCTCGGCTGGGGGGATTGGAAGGTGCTCGGCACCCGCAACTCCACGGCACTCGCCCACATCGCCACCTGGGATGGGACGAGCGCGTTGGCACTCCACAACTTCAGCGATGCGCCGGCGAAGGTCAGCGTCCGGCTGCCGGCTGACGCGGCGAAGGGTCGCTGGCAGCACATCTTCGGCCCACGCGATGAGTCGACGCCGGAGGTGACCGACGGCAGGCTCACGGGCGAGCTGCCGCCGTACGGCTATCACTGGTTCGGCAGGCGGGAGGGCGTGGCCTGATGGCCCCGGTGATCGGCTTCCATGCGAGCCACGAGCAGGTCCGGCCGGATCGGCTCCTGCGGCTGGTGCAGGCGGCGGAGTCGGCGGGATTCGACGCCGGCATGTCCTCGGACCACTGGGCCCCGTGGAGCGATGAGCAGGGCGAATCGGGCTTCGCCTGGTCGTGGCTGGGTGCCGCGCTGCAGGCAACCTCGCTTCCGTTCGGCGTCGTGAACGCTCCCGGCCAGCGCTACCACCCGGCGATCATCGCGCAGGCGGCCGCCACGCTGAACGTCATGTACCCCGACCGCTTCTGGATCGCGATCGGCTCGGGGCAGCTGCTGAACGAGCACATCACCGCCGACCGCTGGCCGGCGAAACCGGAGCGCAACGAGCGCCTTCGCGAGGCTGCCGACCTGATGCGCCGCCTCTGGGCGGGCGAGACGGTCAGCCGCGACGGGCACGTCCGAGTGTCGGAGGCGAAGCTCTGGACCCGGCCGGAGCGCGCGCCGATGCTCGTCGGCGCAGCCGTGACCCCGGAGACGGCCGGATGGGTCGCCGAATGGGCCGATGCGCTGATCACGGTCGGGCAGCCGGACGAGCAGCTCGATGCGGTGGTCGAGGCATTCCGGGCCAATGGCGGCCGTGGCAAGCCGATGTTCCTCCAGCTCCACCTCGCCTGGGCGCCGACCGAGGACGAGGCGCGCGCAGCGGCCTTCGCCCAGTGGCGGCAGAACACGCTGCCCAACTCGGTGATGACGGAGCTGGCGCATCCTGCCCAGATCGCGGCGGCCGCGACGCACGTGACGCCCGACGACCTCGACGGTGCGGTTCGCATCTCGGCCGACCTCGGACGCCACGTCGACTGGATTCAGCGCGAAGTGGCACGCGGTTTCGAGGCGATCTATCTGCACGAGGTGGGGCACGAGCAGGAGCGCTTCGTGGAGACCTTCGGCCGCGAGGTGCTGCCCCGCCTGCGATAGACGAACCGGTTCGCCCGCGAGCCGGATCCGGCCGAGCGCGGGATAATGGAACCCCATGGCACAGCTAGGAGCGAAGGCGCGGGCCGGGCTGCCCGACAGCGCGTTCGCCTACATCGGTCCGGACGGACGGCGGCTTCTCCCGATCAACGACGAGGCCCACGTCCGCAACGCGCTGGCTCGCTTCAACCGGGTCGTGTTCGACGACGAGGGCACGCGGGATCGAGCGCGGACGCGGCTCCTCAAGGCCGCCAAGCGCTACGGGATCGTGCCGGTCGGGTTCATCGACGGCCAGCTCCGCCCCGAGCTTCGGCTGCCGACCGGCCGTGTCGCCCTGCTGCTGGCCGACGTCGAGGACTCGACGGGGCACCTGACCGAGCTCGGCGACCGATATCCTCGACTCCTGGCCGAGGTGCGCCGCCTGTTGCGGACGGAAACCCAGCGGGCGGGCGGCCACGAGGTCGACGCGCGAGCCGATGAATTCTTCGCCGCCTTCGCCGATCCGGCTCAGGCGCTGAGCGCGGCGGTATCCATGCAGCGGCGGATGTCCGCGCACGGCTGGACGGATGATCGGGTCGTCCGCGCTCGGATCGGCCTCCATGTCGGGCGGCCGACGGTGAGCGCCGGCGGATACGTGGGCATCGCGGTCAACACGGTCTCGCGCCTCGCCGGCCTGGGCCACGGGCAGCAGATCCTGGCCTCTCGGGCTCTGCGCGAAGCAGTCGGAGACGTGGACGGGCTTGCCTGGCGCAGCGTTGGCCGGCATCGGCTGCGCGGCATCCCGGACGAGCACGAGCTGTTCCAGGTGGAGGCCGGTGGCCTTCCGGCCGACTTCCCGCCGCTTCGCGAACCGCTGGTGACGGGCTCGGCGACAGGTCCTCGCTGGACGCCGCCGCACGGCTCGTGATACCGGCGAGAAGGGGCAGGTGAGCTGGTCGGGGCGAGAGGACTCGAACCTCCGACCTCGTCGTCCCGAACGACGCGCGCTACCTACTGCGCCACGCCCCGACCGAAGGATCGCCATCCTAGCAGGACGACGGCAGGGGGTCCAACGCCACGCCCGTCCGATGGACAGCGAATGTCCCGAAGGAACCGCGGCGATCGTTGAGGTGATCTCTGATCTCCGGCTGCCCCTTCGGGACGCGGCCAGCATGCCTGATCGCGCGGTCTCAGCTCAAGCCGGTTTGTCCACGAACCTGGAGCCTCGGCCGCGGGTTATCCACACGGTGTCCCACGCCGGGCAGCCTGCAACGGTGTTCGCATGAAGGCTCGGCGCGACCGGTTAGGATGCCGTGGAGTGAAGACGCGCCCGGTCATCCAGTCGCTGGCGATGGTATTGGCCGCCAGCAGTGTGGCAGTCGGGGCTGCCGCGCTGGGAGGATGGCTGTTCGGGGACGGACCGATCGCCTCCTCCGCCATCGCGGTGGCCGTGATCACGCTGCTGTTCGCCTGGCGCCCGGCGGAGGGCCTCGCGGCGTTCGGCCTGCTCGTGCTCCTCGACGGCACCGTTGCGCACTGGTTCGGAACGGACCTCCAGTACCTCGACGAGATGGCGATCCCGACTCTCATCCTCGCCGCGGCCGTCCTCCATCGGTCCCGGATCCGGTTGCCGCGACCAGGGCTGCGTGAGGCCGGGCTGGGGCTCCTGCTGATCGCGGCCGTGGCATCCACGCTGATCAACGCGGTCCCGCCGGACGTATGGCTGCCCGGGCTTGCCCTCCTGGTCAAGGGGTTCGTCTTCTTCTATCTCGTCACCTCGCTGCGGTTCGGCGAGGACGAGCTGAGGCGGATCTCGGGAGTCTTCCTGATCGTGGGCCTCGTCATCACCGCCATCGGATGGATCCAGTTCATCGACCCGTCGCTCGCCCGCGGGCTGTTCAACCTCCCCAACTTCGAGCAGCAGCGTGGCGAGATCACGGTCGTGAACTCGGTCTTCACGCATCCCGCGCTCTACGGGTGGCTCACCGCGGTCGTCAGCCTCTTCCTCTACGCTCGGTTCGCGATCGCCCGCTCCTGGCCCGCGCTGGTGCTCGCGATCGCCGTGAACGCCGGCACGCTCATCTCGGGGCGGCGGACGCCCGTCATCAGCGTCGCGGCGGCGCTCGTCGTCGGGTTCGCGCGGCAGGTCATCTCGGGACGAGTCACCGCGCGCATCTGGGCCGCCGTGGCCGTCGGGGTGCTCATGATCGGCCTGGTGTCGGTCCCCCTGCTCGGCGAGTTCTACCTCACGACACTGGACCGGTATGTGGCACCCCGAGCCGCCGTCCGGGAGGCCTTCGAGGAAGAGCCCGAAGCGTGGCGGCTCAAGCAGATGCAACCCAGGGTCGCCCTGTACGTCAGCTCGCTCGCGATCGGGCGCGACTACTTCCCCCTCGGGACCGGGATCGGGCGGTTCGGAAGCCACATGAGCCGCGAGGTCTACAGCCCCGTCTACAAGGAGTACGGGCTCCAGCGCGTTTCGGGACTCCGGGAGCGGAAACCGATCGCAGTGACCGACACCTTCTGGCCGATGATCCTGGGGGAGACCGGGGTCCTCGGGCTCGCGGGTCTCCTGCTCTTCGTGGGAGCCCTGGGGCGCGACCTCTGGCGCGCGGCCGGACGCGAGGCACGGCCGATGGTCAGGATCTTCTCGCTCGGCGCCCTCCTCGTGTTCGTGGAGACGATCGTGAGGTCTTCGACATCGGCAGTCTTCGTCGCTCCGCCGGTGGCCTACTTCGTCTTCGGCATCTTCGCTCTGGCCCTGACCGCCGAGGGCGCGGATGCGCCGGCAGCGGCCGACTCGCCGATGGAGCCCGCTTCAGCCTGACGGGAGCTCGACGAGATCGGCCCTGACGATTCCGTCGACGTTTCGCACGCGCTCGAGCACGTGGCCGTCGACCGGATCGTCGACCGAGACGAACATCATGGCTTCGCCCCGCTCCGACAGGCGCGACAGCTCGAGCGACGAGATGTTGATGGAAGCATCGGCAAGGATGGTGCCCACCGCGCCAACGACGCCTGGGCGGTCGTGGTGGCGGGTGACGAGGATGTGGCCGGTCAGCTCCGCGTCGATCGCGAATCCGTCGACGGCCGCGAGGTGCGGGCGACCGTGAGCCGTCGAGCCGGCCAGCGTCAGCACCGGCTCTCCCCCGGCCGGACCGACGGCGACCTCGACCAGCGACGCCCAGGGCTCCGACGACGGCGTTCGCTCCTCCCTCACCGTGAGGTTGCGGTCGTGGGCGACCAGGTCGGCATTGACGGCATTGACCCGCTGGTCCGTCACGGCCTCGAGGATGCCGGCGAGGGCAGCGGTCCGGATGGGGGCGCACTCACCGGCCGCGATCTCGCCCGCATAGGTCAGCGAGATGGCGTCGAAGGCACCGGCAGTCAGCTGACGCGCGAGGATCGCCAGGCGCCGGGCGAGCTCGACGTACGGACGCAGCCGGGGGGCGACGTCAGGGCCGACGGCCGGCGCGTTGACGGCGTACGGCGGAGTCACGCCCGCGAGGGCCATGATCACCTGCTCCGACATCTCGATGCCCACCCGGTCCTGCGCTTCGGCGGTCGACGCGCCGAGATGAGGCGTGAGGACCAGATTCGGTGCGGACCGCAGGGGGTTGTCGGCCGCCATCGGCTCGGCGGAGTACACGTCGACGGCAGCGCCACCGATCTGCCCCGCCACCAGCCCGTCGGCGAGCGCCTGCTCGTCGACGATGCCCCCTCGCGCGACGTTGAGGACGAAGACGCCACGCTTGGTGGCCTCCAGCTGCGCTCGGCCGAGCAGGCCGCGCGTCTGCGATGTGAGCGGCGTATGCACGGTGATCACATCCGACCGGTTGAGCAGCTCGGCGAGCCCGACGAGCTTTGCGCCGTGCTCGGCAGCCTGCTCCTCCGTGAGGTACGGGTCGCTCGCAAGGACGCGCATCTCGAATCCGGCTGCTCGGCGCGCCACCGCCTTGCCGATCTTGCCGAGGCCGATGATGCCGAGCGTCCGCCCGCGCAGCTCGCCACCCGTATACCGACCACGCTCCCACTGCCCGCCCCTGACCGAAGCGTCGGCCTCCGGGATGTGCCGGAGCAACGCCAGCATGAGCGCCATGGTGTGCTCCGCGGCGGCGATCGTGTTTCCCGTCGGTGCGTTGACCACCATGACCCCGGCCCGTGTCGCTGCTTCCAGGTCGATCCGATCGATTCCGACGCTGGCGACGCCAACCACGCTCAACCGGGGCGCGGCCGCCGCGAGGAGCTCCGCGTCGACGCGGGTCTGCGAGCGGACGATGAGCGCATCCCAGCCACCGCCCTGGGCCAACAGCTCGAGCAGCTGCGTACGCGAGACCCCGGCGTGGACGTGCGTGTCGTGTGCGGCGGCGAGCAGGTCGATCGCGGGTGTCGCCACCTGCTCGACGACGAGAATTCGTGCCATGGAGCGTGGAGTCTAGCGCCGAGCAACGTGCGCC
>DASVEH010000150.1:0-5423 GCA_036380655.1 Candidatus Limnocylindria bacterium
GGGGTCCGCAACCGGCCCATAACGGGTCGGGGGCATCCCGCAACAGAGCTCCGCATCCCAGGCACCTCGGGGTCATGACCCCGCTGCGAGTGACGGAAGAGGCGCCGCTAGGTAGCGCTGGATGGTCGGCGCGAGGTCGGCGATGAGGTCCTCGGGCGGTCGGTCGGCGAGGCCGGGAAGCTTGAGCAAGTAGCGTCCGAGCGCCACACCGAGCACCTGGCTGGCGATCAGACCCGCGCGGCGCAGGGCCTCCGGCGGGTCATAGACGCGGCTCAAGGTGAGGACGAGCTGCTCCTGGAAGACCGCCTGCAGGCGCTCGGCGGCACGTTCGTCGGTGACTGCCGATCGGAGCAGGAGGACCAGCACGTCGTCGCTCAGGTCGCCCTCCCATCGGCGGATGAAGTGCTCGAGGAGCGCTCGACCCCGCTGTCGAGCCGGGACGCCGGACAGGTTCGGCAGCTGCAGGTCGACGTGGGCGGCGGCCGCGAAGAGCCCCTCCTTGCTGCCGTAGTACCTCATCACCATCGAGGGGTCGATGTCAGCCGCCGCGGCGACCGCCCGGATGCTCGTCCGGTCGTAGCCATGGCTCTGGAACTGGGCTCGGGCCGCGCTCAGGATCGCGGCCCGGGTCCGGTCCGACTTGCGCTCCTTGCCGGCCTGATCGGTGGACGCCGCTGCTGTCATGACGTGATCCTCTGTCATCATCCCAAAAAAGTCAACGCTTGTTTGCCAACGAGTGTTGACTTTTGTGTTCGGAGCGCGCACCGTTGGCGGCAACCAGAGGAGATGACATGAGCCGTCAAGAGGCTGTGAAGGAAACACGGGGCGTGCTGCCGTTGGTGCTCGCCGCCCTGGCGCTCGTGGTCGCGGCTGTGCCCGCGCTCAACGTGGCGCTGCCAGGCGTCGCTGCCGACACCGGGGCAACGCAGAGCCAGATGCAGTGGATCGTGGACGCGTACGCACTGGTGTTCGCCGGGCTGCTGCTGCCAGCCGGTGCACTCGGAGACCGGTACGGCCGCAAGCCGCTGCTCGTCCTCGGGCTGCTGGTCTTCGGCGTCGGATCCGCGGCCGCGGCGCTGTGCGCCACCCCCGGGCCCCTGATCGGCGCCCGTGCGCTGATGGGCGTCGGGGCGGCCATGGTGATGCCGACCACCCTGTCGATCATCACGTCGTCGTTCCCGGTGCAGCAACGGGCCAAGGCGGTGGGCGCGTGGATCGGCGTGGCCGGCGCCGGCGCGATCCTGGGCCTGGTCAGCTCCGGCCTGCTGCTGGAGTGGTCGGGCTGGCAATCGGTCTTCTGGCTGAACGTCGTGCTCGCCACCGTTGTCGGCGTCCTCGCGCTTCGGCGCGTGCCGAACTCCCGTGACGAGCACCGGCCGCGGGTCGACTACCTGGGTGGGCTGCTGCTGACCGTTGCGCTGACCGGTGTGGTCTTCGCCGCGATCGAGGGACCTGAGCTCGGGTGGGCCGACCCCTTGACCCTGGCGGCCTTCGGTGCCGGCGCGGCGGCCGGAGCGCTCTGGCTCCTGTGGAGTTTGCACACGCCGGAGCCCCTGCTCGACCCGCGGCTGTTCCTGCGCCGGTCGTTCTCCTCCGGGGTCTTCTCCATCGGCGCGCAGTTCTTCGTCTTCTTCGGCTTCGTGTTCCTTGTCATCCAGTACGTGCAGATGGTGCTCGGCTACAGCCCCTTGCGTGCCGGCCTCGCGCTGCTGCCGATGGCGATGGTGCTCGGCGGCCTGTCCCGTAACGCGCCCCGACTGGCCGGCCACCTGAGCCGGCGGAACATGAGCGTGGGCGGGGTGCTGCTCATCGCCGGCGGCATGGTCGTGCTGTCACAGCTGGACGCAGGGTCGTCGTACTGGTGGCTGCTCGCGGGGATCATCCCGCTCGGCGCAGGCATGGCGCTGGCGACGGCGCCCGCCACCACCGGCATCGTGGCCTCGCTCCCCGACTCGAAGCAGGGCGTCGGCTCGGCCGTGAACGATGCGGCGCGCGAGGTCGGCGGCGCTCTCGGCATCGCCGTGCTGGGCAGCATCCTGAACGGCGTCTACCGTTCACAGGTGGCCGACACGCTGCCCGACGAGCTGGCGGCGCACTCAACCCCGGCGCAGGAGTCGCTGCCGGCAGCGCTCGCTGTCGCGCGACACCTCGGCGACCCGGGTGCCGGCCTCGCCGGCGCCGCGAGGGACGCCTTCACCCACGGCATGAGCGTCGCGTTCCTCGCCTCGGCCGTCCTCCTGGTGCTCGTCGCGGCCGCGCTGGCCGCGCTCAACCGCGGCGAGAAGGCCCAGCCGGACCGCCGGCCCGAGCCGGCCACCGTGCCGTCCGCGGTCGAGGCCGAGACCAAGCAGGACGTCTACCCGATCGCCGCAGGTGCAAGCCGGTGACCGCGCTCGAGGACCTTGACGCCGCGCTGTGTGCTGATCAGACGGAGCCGACGATGAGTCCCGATCTGCCCCAGATCGTGTGCTCGGCAGCGCAGCGTTTGCGTGCGAACTCCTTGCCGCACCGTGACCGGGCCTGGATACTTCCGCCGTGGCGACGCCGTGATCACCTCGGGAAAGGCCACGCCGCATCTCGGCGAGGCCGCGCGCACTCACTAGCCGATGACAGGGACCGCATCGCTCACGCAGATGCAGCTGCTGGGTGTGGCCAGCGAGACGAACGTCGCAGAGGGATATCCCCGCTTCGAGCCGACGTCCAGTCAGGCGGCCATCCTCGACCGTCTTTCCGAGCTGATGGCCGAGGCCCGCAACACGCCCTATCCGGCACTCGAAGTGCGCGCGCATCGCGCGTTCTTGCACGCACTCGGACAAGCGTCTGCACCGATCGGCAGCGGTCGGATCATCAGCTTCTACTCCTCCACCGTCGCGTTCGATGTTGCCGCAGCTGCACTCGCCCGGAGGGTTCGTACGGTGGGTCTGGTCCATCCGGTGATCGACTGCATCCCTGCCTTGCTTCGTGCGCGAGGACTGCAGCTCGTCCCCCTGTCCGAACGCGCACTGCGCGCCGGTAACCCGTTCGAGGCGCACCCAGAGATCGAGGCGGTTCTGGCGGCCAATCCGAACAACCCCACCGGAACCGTGTTGTCGGCGGGAGAGCTCGAGCGGTTGGCACATGCGTGTGCGGACCGAGGTGCTCCACTCGTGATCGACCAGTGCTTCCGCGCGTTCGACATCCGCGTCCAGTACGACACGTACGCGCTGCTCGACGGCACAGGAGTCGAGTACGTGATCATCGAGGACACGGGCAAGCTCTGGCCCACCGGGGGCGTGAAGCTCGGCCTTCTGGCATGGTCCGCCCAGGCCCGCCTCGATCTCGCCGAGGTGGCCGCAGATGTCCTGCTGACCGCCCCGCCGTTCTCCGCGCTTGTTGTCGAGCAGTTCGCACTCGACATGGCCGCGGGAGGGATGGATCGACTGCACGAGCGGATCGCTGGAAACCGTGCCCTCCTGGGGCAGGCCATGGCCGGTTGTGAACGGGCCGTGGTCGCCGACGGTGCGTCCCGAGTGAGCGTGTCCAGACTGCGGCTGGCCGGTCGCGTCACCAGCACTCGGTTGTGGGGACAGCTCCTCCGGCGGGGGGTGCACTCTGTCCCGTGCCGGCCGTTCTACTGGTCCGACGGGCGCACCGGCGAGCGGTACCTCAGGATCGCGCTCGCGCGCGAGCCGGAGGTCGTCGAGCGAGCAGCCATGGCCGTCCGCGCGTGCGTCGAGGAGGACCCGTGACGGGCGTGCCCTGGCGCTCGGTCGGGCTCGTCCTTCTCGCCAGTACCAGCCTGCAGGTCGGTCTCGCCGTGGCCGCCACATCGTTCGACTCGGCCGGGGCCATGGCAGCGGTGTGGATCCGGAGCGTGGTGGGCGCCGCACTGCTGACCATCTACATCCGGCCGAACCCACGCTCGTTCACCGCTGCGCAGCTCGGCCCGGTGGCGGTGTACGGGCTGGCCCTCGCCGGCATGACGATGTTCGCCTACCTCGCGATCTCGAGGGCCCCCCTCGGTGTCGTGAGCGCCATCCTCATGCTCGGTCCCTTGGCCATTGCGGCGTGGGGGAACCGGTCGCCGTTCGACCTTGTCCTCGTTGGCATCGCGGCCGCCGGAGCGCTCACGCTGAGCCTCGCGGATGACGTGAGCGGACCGGTCGACGCCGCGGGCCTGGCGTATGCCTTCGCCGCGGCGCTGGCGTTCGCCGCATACATCATCGCCGGCAAGAAGGTGAGCCAGCAGGTTCAGGGTCTGGGTGGCCTGGCGCTCGCGCTGATCATCGCGGCCGCCATCCAGACGCCGCTCGGAATCGCGTTCGCACGCCCGGGCCTCACGGAGCTGTCGGTCCTCGCGACCTTGGCCGTCGCGGGCGTGATGGCCACCCTCATCCCCTTCAGCCTCGAAGCCATCGCGTTGCGGACGCTGCCGATGGCCACCTTCGGGCTCTTGCTGGCCTTCGAGCCAGCCGTTGCGGCCATTGCTGGGTGGGTGATCCGCAACGAAGCTCTCACGGTCCAACAGGTCCTGGGCATCGCCCTGGTCGTGGTCGCGGCGGCCGGCAGCCTTGGCCCGCGGGGATGGACACGCAAGATCGGTGCCTATGATTCCCAGGTCATGGCTGACCCGAAGGTGCAAGCGCTGTCGAGGGTGCCGCTGTTCTCGGGCCTCTCCGCGCGAGATCTCGCCTCGCTCGCCGCCGCGACGCGCGAGCGGCAAGCAGAAGTCGGTGAGGTCCTCACCCGCGAAGGCGATGAAGGGGATGAGTTCTTCATCATCGGCGAGGGCGCGGTCGCCATCACCTCTGAGGATCGCCAGCTTCGCCGGCTAGGTCCTGGCGACTACCTCGGTGAGATCGCCTTGGTGTTCGGAGGGACGCGCACCGCCACGGCGACCGTGGCGGAGCCGGTCAAGCTCTTCGTCCTGCAGAAGGACGACTTTCTCGCCATGCTGCGGGAGCAGCCCCGCATCGAGGACAAGATCCTCGCGACCGTGAGCGAGCGCATGCGGTATCGCTGAACCGGCGACGAGCCGGTCCGCGTCGACGTCCGAGACCCTGGCCCCGGCGACGTCCCCCGTGCGACGTCGCCGGGGCCGTCACGCGCCGGACGGTCCCGGCGGGTCGGTGGGACGCGGCAACAGGTAGCGCACGGCGGCCTCCGTCGCGGGACTCGTCGCGACCGGCTCGGGCGAGGTGACGATCGCGATCACGGCCTCGGCGAGCGCGCGGATCTTGATGTTCTCGTGGCTGGACACGCGCATCAGCAGTGCCCACGCCCCGTGGGCGTCGATCCGGTGCAGGGCCATCAGGATGCCGCGTGCCTGATCGACGACGGCGTGCGCCTCCAGGGCAGCCTCGAGCTGCTGGATCCGCGCGTCGGCATCCAGGGCGGGCTCGGACTCAGGGGTGTCCGGGTTGGGCACGCGAGGTCCTCGGGTG
>DASVEH010000151.1:0-10088 GCA_036380655.1 Candidatus Limnocylindria bacterium
TCTCGCTTCGGACGCGCATCGCACCGAGGAGCTCGGCCAGCAGCGGTACGCCGTCGACCTGGCGCGTCGCGCGTGGCTCGGTCCCGAGCAGCTGCTGGCCACGCGGACCTCGGACGAGCTGCTGGAGTCCCTGGCGTGATCGGCCGCCTCTTCGGCGATCGGCAGCGCCTGGCGATCCTGCGACGCATCGATCGACCGGCCGCGGCACTGCTGGCGGTCGCGCAGGGCGCGGTCGCGGCCGTCGCCTGGTTCGTCGACCCGATCTGGCTCGCGGTCGCGGTGGCCGTGCAGCTCGCGTTGGGCGGGATCGGCGCCGTGCGCGTGCTCGGACCGGCCAGGTCGGACCTGGGGCTGGCGCGCTACGCCATGCCGGCATCGGCCGGGCTGGCGGCGACGCTGGTGGGCCGTCTCGTGCCCGGCGGGATCAGCCTGCTGCTGGTGCCGATCGTCATCGTCCTGCTCTGGTCGGTGACCTACCTGGAGCTTCGCGTGGAGCGCGGCACCGGCGGCCGCACGATCGGGGACCTGATCCTGACCGCGATCATCTTCTGCAGCGCCTGGGGACTGCTGGGGCTCTTCGGGCCACTGGCATGGCCGACGCCGCTCACGGTCGTCGGCGCCCTGACGCTGCCCCTCGCCATGCGCGCCGCCGACGCCCGCGGAACCTTGGGAGCCGAGGGCTTCGGGCAGTCGCTCCTCCACGTGCTGGCCGTCGTGCAGGTCGGCGCCGGTGCCGTGCTGCTCGAGATTCCGGTGTACGGGATCGCCGCGCTCATGGCGCTCGCCTTCTACACGTGGGCCGGGGCCGTCGAGGCCCTCCGGGACGGGGCATCCGGCCGTGCCGTGGCGATCGAGTTCGGCGCGCTCCTCCTCGTCGGCCTGGTGGCGGGGCTGCTCCTGCATCGGCCCTGAACCGGTCCCCGATGGGGTCGCGTTGACACCCCACGAGGCCGGTGGTACAAGGGGTCGCTTTCGGCCGGCCTCGGCCGCTGACACACCGCTACTCGGAGACGCTCGCAACGCTCATGGCGCTTGGAGAAGCTGACACCACCACCCGACAACGACGCCAGCTGGGAGAAGCCGCGATCGCGCACGCGACCCGCGGCGAATGGGAGGAAGCGGTCGTCGCGAATCGCCAGCTCCTGGAGCTGGGACCCGATATCGACGCCTGCAATCGGCTCGGCAAGGCCCTCGCCGAGCTCGGACGCAACGCCGAGGCGCTCGCCGCCTACGAGCAGGCGCTCGAGCGTGACGCCACGAACCGCATCGCGCAGCGCAACATCGAGCGCCTGCGCGTGCTGATGGCCGCCAAGCGGCCGGCAGCCAACGGCAAGAACCGCCAGGAGAAGGCGCCCGCCACGCTGTTCATCGAGGAGATGGGTAAGACCGGGCGGGCCCGGCTCATCAACCTCGCCGCGCCGCGCGTGCTGGCGCCGCTCTCGCCGGGCGACGCGATCTCGCTCGACGTCCAGGGTGACGAGCTGGTCGCCAGCGTCGGCAAGACCACGATCGGCAGCGTCGAGCCTCGCATCGCCGCCCGCCTGCTCAAGCTGATCGCCGATGGCAATCGGTACGACGCCGCGATCACCACCATCCACGAGGCCGGTGGCGACGTCCTGATCATGATCCGCGAGGTCTTCACCCATCCCAACAACTTCGGGAAGGTCTCGTTCCCGACCCAGGGACAGGCGGCCACGAGCGTCAGACCGTACATGAAGGGCAGCGCACTTCGCTACGATGACGAGGACGAGGTCGAGGAGACCGACGAGGACTCGGAGGAGGTCGAGGAGCTTGACACGACGCTGCCCGAGTACTCCGGTGAGCCCGAGCTCGAAGAGGAGCTGGTAGAAGAGCCATAGGATGACCGAGGCGGAGCGGACGGGACTCGACCACGTCATCCTGCCGCGACGCCTCCCCGGTCTGGCCCTTCTCGACCGATACCATCCACCGCCGGCGGACAACCAGCTCGACGCCGCCCTGGCAGCCTTCGCGAGCCCCGGCGACACCGTGCTCGACCCGTGGGCCGGCACCGGCTGGACCGCGCGCCGCTCCGTCGCGGCCGGGATGCGGGCTGTGGTGGCCGATCCCAGCCCGCTCGCTCAGCTGGCCGCCATCGGACTGCTCACCGCGCCGGAGCCGGCCGTGCTGGATGCCGCCTTCGCGCAGCTCGCCGGCTCACGGCGCGTCGACGTCCCGCTCAAGCAGCACATCGAGGAGCTCTATGCCACGCGCTGCGCCGCCTGCCGCCGGCCCGTGGTGGCGGAACAGTTCATCTGGCCGCGCGACGGCGACGCCCCGGGGCGGAAGATCTACCGATGCCCGTCGTGCGACCTGAGCCGCGGGGGTGGGGAGGAGCGCGTCGCCCCGGTCGACGGCGGTGACCTTGCCAAGCTCGGCATCGAGCGCCCGGACCTTGACGAGTCGGCCGGGGCGGAGCCGGTCGTGGTCGGTCCGGATGCCGCAGCAGCCGACACCGCCGCCCAGGACGCGACCGACGAGCTCGATCTCACCCTCGGCGAGGCCGGCGGGCCGCCGCCGGCGCCCCAGGCCGTCGACCCGCCGAGCCCGGTGGCCGATGGGCCGCGGTTCGCCTCGACGGTGCGCCCCGATCCGGTTCCCGTCGCAGCCGCCGACGGCGTCCGCCAGAGTCCGGCATACCAGGAGCTGCGGGCGCGCTTCCCCGTCCTCGACGATCGGGACGACCTCGTCGAGGAGCTGCTCGACCTGTTCACGCCACGCAACCTCTACGCCCTGCACGCCATCCTGACCAAGATCGACTCCGAGCTCCACGACACCGCGGTTGCCGCGGTCATGAAGCTCGCCCTCGCCGCCTGCCTGCTGCCCGCCAGCCGCCTCAACGGCTATCCGGGACGCGTCGCTTCGCTCCGCATCAGCGGCGGCCACGTCCGCCAGCCCGCGAGTCGTCACCAGCGCGAGGTGAACGTCTGGGGCGCGTTCGACGAGGCGTACCGCCAGGTGCGCTCGGCCATCGCGGCGCTCGGCGACCGGCACGAGGCCCGCTTTGCCGCCGACTTCGGCGAGCTGGGCGGCATGACCGCGGCAAACGTGCTCTGGTTGCGCGCTCGCGCCTCGGTGGTCGGGCAGTATCTCCCGGCCGACGGGGTGGACCTCGTGCTCTCGGCCCCGTCGCCCAGCCCGCCGCTCGACGAGCTCGCCTTCGAGTACCTGGCCACCTCGGTCGTCCTCGGCCGCGAGGCGGCGGAGACGCTGAGGCTCGAGCCGATCTTCGGCGCCGGTGGGCATCCCGAGGGCGCCGAGGCGACGGCGCTTCGGCATGGAATGGTCTCGGCCGCCGGGGCACTGAAGCCCGGCGGGTGGTGCGTGATCCTGCTCGAGGATGCGGATCCCGAGCGCATGCTGGCCGTGGCGCTGGCCGGCGCCGCGGCGGAGCTCGAGCTGCGCCACGTGATCCACCGCGAATCGCGGAGTGCCGGCGACGCGATCGCACTCCACTTCCGTCGCCGATCGGCGGAGGATCGGCTGCGGCACGCCGTCACGCCGGGACCGTTGCGCCTCGGCGTCGACTCCGGGCACCTGACGTATCCCGACCTGGCGGCGGCGATCGAGCGCGCCGTCATCCGCCTGCTGCGAGATCGCGGCGAGCCGGCGGGCCTCACGCGCGTGGTGGCCGCGGTGGTCGCCGAGCTGGGAACCTCCGGCCTCCTGCAGCGCCTGGTCGCCAGCCGCGCCGACTCGGGCGCCGAGGCGCCCGACCGGATCGAGTCGGGCGGACCGCAGATGATCGCCACCCTCGTGCGCGAAGAGCTGTGGCGGGACGACCATCCGACCGTCGTGCGAATCGGCGACGACGGCGAGCCGCAATGGTGGCTCCGCGAACCCGAGCTGGCCGAACGGCCGCTGGCAGACCGCGTCGAGTGGGCCACCTGGTCGATCCTCTCCACCGCCGGCCGGATCGACGAGGCCGGGTTCTTCGATCGCATCTACCGGCTCTTTCCCGGCCTCCAGGCCCCGGACGAGGAGCTGGTGCGCGCCTGCCTCGCCGCCTACGTGGCACCGGGGGAGCTCGGATCGCTCGGCACCGAGGACAACCTCGGCCGACGGACCGAGGACCACGCCCGGGTCCTGGGCGAGCTGGTCGACTACGGCCACCGGCTCGGGCTGCGAGCCTGGATCGCGGCGCGC
This sequence comes from Candidatus Limnocylindria bacterium, assembly GCA_036380655.1. Lineage (GTDB taxonomy): Bacteria > Chloroflexota > Limnocylindria > QHBO01 > QHBO01 > JACDBZ01. The sequence goes on from DASVEH010000151.1 coordinate 4,165, forward strand.
GAGCACGATCGGATCGTGGCCGGCCGTCCCCTCGTCGAACGCCTCGCCGATGACGAGCGCCGCGTCTACCTGCCGCTCGTGGTGCGGGCTCCGGCCGAGGCGCTCGGCCAGGTCGACGCCATCTGGTACGTGCGAGGCCGCCTCGCCTTTCTGTTCGAGGTCGACTGGACGGCGATGGTCGGCGAGGCCGTCCTCGGGCGGGGCCGCGAGATCCCGCTCGGAAAGGACCAGGCTCGCTTCCTCGTCATCCCGGCCGAGCGCGCTGAGCTGCTCCGTCTCAAGATCCAGCGATCCCCGTGGCTTCGCGACGAGCTGCAGCGGCAGAACTGGCACATCCTGAAATGGCAGCATCTCCAGACGCTCGTGGACCGGGACGGCGCCAGGATGGAGTGGCTCGAGCCGGTGCTCGGGCTGGATCCGCTGATCGAGCGCGGGGGCGAGCAGCTCACGATGTTCGGCGAGTGAGCGTTGCGCTTGCTCGCCCAGTGAGCGACGCGGTAGACTCGGCTCTGGGAGTGCCGTGGTTCCCCCCTGCGGCACTCCCGTATCAGCGGTGGGTCAGGCTCGGCTGCCCGAGCCGTCCCTTCGCGGCCCCCGCCGGCCCATGGTGCGGCGCACGACGGCCATGACCTCGTCCACGTAGTCCTGTCCCTGCCCGGTTTCCACCGCGTGGGTGAGGCATCCGTCGATGTGGTCCTCGAGCAGAAGGAGCGCCACCTGGTCGGCGGCGGCAGTGAGCGCCTCCACCTGCTGGAGGATGTCGAGGCAGTAGGCCTCCTCGTCCACGAGGCGCTGGATTCCGCGCGCCTGGCCCTCGATCCGGCGCAGCCGGGTGACGAGGTCCCGCTTGTCCTTCGTGTAGCTGTGGCGGAAGTGGGCTCCGCCGGCCGGGGCCGTCATACTGCGGGGCAGTATGGGTGGCACTGCGGGTGGGGTCAATCGAACGGCCCTCCGAATCGGGGTAGCATGGCCGCCATGAGCCCCCTCGAGCACCACGAGCTGATCTCCCCGTTGGAGCGCGCACTGGTCGTCATCAGCCATCCCGACGATGCCGAGTTCGGCGCGGCGGCCACCGTCGCCCGGCTGACCGGCGCCGGCACGCGGGTCGACTACGTCGTCACCACCGATGGCGGCAAGGGGACCGAGGATCCGACGGTGACGCCGGAGCAGCTGTCGACCACCCGCATGGCGGAGCAACGGGCCGCCGCTGACATCCTCGGCGTGAGCGAGATCGTTCACCTCGGCTACCCGGATGGATACCTGACGCCGTCGCTCGACCTGCGGCGTGACATCGTCCGCCAGATCCGTCGCTTCCGGCCGGAGCTGGTGATCACGCAGAACCCCCAGCGGCGGCTCGACCACAACCCCTTCATCGGCCATCCCGATCACCTGGCCACCGGCGAGGCCACGCTGGCAGCCGTCTACCCGGCCGCGCGCGACCACCTCAACTTCCCGGAGCTGTGGCGCGACGAGAAGCTCGAGCCGTGGAAGGTGCGGCAGGTCCTCCTGACCGGCGTCGAGGAGCCGAACCTGTGGGTGGATATCGCCGACACGTTCGAGACCGGCCTGCGCGCCATCCTCGCGCACGAGAGCCAGGTGGATGCCGAGACGGTGGGGGAGCGGGTCCGAGAGCGGGCGCGACTCGTCGGAGAGCCGCAGGGGATCGGCCTGGCGCAGGCGTTCGCCTCGATCATCCTGGAATGACGCGGCGCGGCGGCGGGGGAGGGCGCGGCGGCTGGGGGGGCGCGTTCGGAGGCGCGGAGCCGGACCTGACCCGGCGGCCGGGGACCGCGCGGCGCACCGTGCGGCTCATCGGCGGCTTCTTCAGGCCGTATCGGCTCCGGCTGGGGTTCATCGCGATCCTCATCCTGGTCACGGTCAGCGTCGGGGTCGTCAACCCGATCCTGCTCAAGCTGATCATCGACAACCTCACCGGGCCCCAGGACCTCGGGATGCTCTACGTCCAGGCCGGCCTCATGATCGTCCTGCCGATCTTCACGAGCGCCGTCGGCGTCTGGCAGAGCTACCTGTCCAATGTGGTCGGCCAGCGGGTCATGAACGACCTGCGCCTGGCGCTCTACCGCCACCTGCAGTGGATGCCGCTGCGCTTCTTCACCGAGACGCGCACCGGCGAGATCCAGAGCCGCATCGCGAACGACGTCGGCGGGGTGCAGTCGGTGGTCACCGACACGGCCTCGTCGCTCCTCTCCAATTTCGCGACGGTGGCCACCACGGTCATCGCGATGTGGATCCTCGACTGGCGGCTGACCGTGCTCAGCCTCGGCCTTCTGCCGATCTTCGCCTACATCACCTACCGCGTCGGCAAGGTGCGCCGCCAGGTGAGCACGCTGACCCAGCGCTCGATGGCCGAGATGAGCGCCATCACCGAGGAGTCGCTGTCGGTTTCCGGGATCCTGCTGAGCAAGACGTTCGGACAGCAGGAGGCCAGCATCGAGCGCTTCCGCGCGGAGTCCCAGCGCCTCGGCGACCTCCAGGTGCGGGGCCAGATGATCGGCCGCTGGTTCTTCGCTCTCATCGGGACCTTCTTCAGCATCATGCCGGCCTTCGTCTACCTGCTGGCGGGCTCCCTCATCATCGACGGGGACAGGAACGTCAGCATCGGCACGATCGTGGCGTTCACCACGCTCCAGTCGCGCCTCTTCTTCCCGCTCGGCCAGCTGCTGAACGTCCAGGTCGAGATCCAGGGCGCCCTCGCGCTGTTCGACCGCATCTTCGAGTACCTCGAGATGGAGCACGAGATCACCGATGCGCCGGATGCCGTCGAGCTGACGCCGAACATGCTCCGCGGCGAGGTCGCCTTCGAGCACGTGTCGTTCCGGTACCCGGTGGCCGAGGCGCAGGTCGCCGTGGCCGACGAGGCCGCCGAGGCCGAGGCAACCGGACGCGCCGTCCCGACCGCCGTGCAACCGTTCGCGCTCACGGACATCACCTTCGAGGCGGCGCCGGGGCAGCTGGTGGCGCTGGTCGGGCCGTCGGGGTCCGGCAAGACCACCTCGACGTACCTGATCCCTCGGCTGTACGACGTGGACAGTGGCTCGGTCAGCATCGACGGGATCGACGTGCGCGGCATCAAGCTCGAGTCGCTCGGGCGGGTCATCGGCTTCGTGACCCAGGAGACGTACCTCTTCCACGACACGGTCCTCGCCAACCTCCGGTACGCGAAGCTGGACGCCACCATGGACGAGATCGAGGCCGCGGCCCGCGCGGCCGCCATCCACGAGCGGATCATGGAGCTGCCGGACGGGTACGACACGGTGGTCGGCGAGCGGGGCTACAAGCTGTCCGGCGGAGAGAAGCAGCGCGTCGCGATTGCCCGCGTCCTGCTGAAGGACCCCCGCATCCTCATCCTCGACGAGGCGACATCGGCACTCGACACGGTGAGCGAGCGCCTCATCCAGTCCGCGCTGGCGCGGCTCATGGAGGGCCGCACGACGATCGCCATCGCGCACCGCTTGAGCACGATTCTGCGCGCGGATCTCATCCTCGTCATGTCGCGCGGCCGGATCGTGGAGCGCGGGACGCACGAGGAGCTCATCCGCCAGGAGGGCCTGTACGCCAAGCTCTCGGCCGAGCAGTTCGGGGTGCAGACTCCGGCTGCCGGGTGAGCCGACAGCGAACGTCGAGGAGGCCGGCATGAGCCGAAGCGCACTGAACGCCCTCCTGCCACACTGAGGGCATGAGCCCGAACCGGCTGGCGAACGAGACGAGCCCGTACCTCCTCCAGCACGCCGACAACCCGGTGGACTGGTATCCGTGGGGACCCGAGGCGCTCGCGAGGGCGCGCGACGAGGACCGGCCGATCTTCCTCTCGATCGGCTATGCCGCCTGCCACTGGTGCCACGTCATGGCGCACGAGAGCTTCGAGAACGCGGAGATCGCCGCGCTCATGAACGAGCACTTCGTGAGCATCAAGGTGGACCGCGAGGAGCGGCCGGACCTCGACGACGTCTACATGGCCGCGGTCCAGGCCATGACCGGCTCCGGCGGCTGGCCGATGAGCGTCTTCCTCACGCCGGACCTGAAGCCCTTCTTCGGCGGCACCTATTTCCCACCCGCCGACCGTCACGGCATGGCCGGCTTTCCCCGGATCCTGGGCGCGGTCGCCGATGCGTACGGCACGCGGCGCGACGAGGTCACGCAGCAGGCCGGCATGCTGGCGAGTCATCTGCAGGCGCAGCTCAGCGTCGCCGCGGGAGACCGGGATCCCGAGCGCAGGCAGCTTGAGGCCGCTGCGGCGCGCATCGGCGCCGGCTTCGACCCCGAGCACGGCGGTTTCGGCGGGGCCCCGAAGTTCCCGCCGCCGATGACGCTCGAGTTCCTGCTGCGAAGCTGGCAGCACACACGGGACGCGGCCACGCTGGCCATGGTCATCCGGACCCTGGACGCGATGGCCGCCGGGGGTATCCACGACCAGCTCGGCGGAGGATTCGCGCGCTACAGCACCGATGCGCTGTGGCTGGTTCCGCACTTCGAGAAGATGCTGTACGACAACGCGCTGCTCGCCCACGCGTATCTCGAGGGATACCGGGCGACCGGCGACGAACGCCACGCCCTCGTTGCCCGTCGCACGCTCGACTTCATGCTGGCCGAGCTTCGCACGGCCGATGGAGGCTTCGCCTCCGCGCTGGATGCGGACAGCGAGGGCGTCGAGGGTCGCTTCTACGCCTGGTCCCACGACGAGTTCACGGCGGTCCTCGCCGATGCCGGGTTGGACGAGGACGAGCGACGATCCCTGGCAGGCTTCTGGGGGATCACCGCGGCGGGCAACTGGGAGGGCACCAACGTGCTCCATCGCCCCGACGGGACGGATGGGCCGCCCGCCGCGCTCGTCGAGCGGGCCCGCGGAGCGCTCCTCGAGGCACGGTCACGACGCACGCGGCCGGCGCGCGATGACAAGCAGCTGGCCGCCTGGAATGGGCTGGCGCTGCGGGCGCTCGCCCACGCCGCGCTCGTCCTTCGCGAGCCCCTCTACGCGGATGCCACGAGGGACGTGATCGCGTTCATCGAGGGACACCTGCTGCGCGACGGTGATCGGCTGTGGAGGACGGCCCGCGACGGCCGAGGCCATACCCCCGCGTTCTGCGAGGACTACCTCGCCGTGGCCGACGGCCTGCTCGATGCGCACGCCGCTCTCGGCGAGGCCGGCCCGCTGCTCCTCGCGCGCCGCCTGGTCGAGACGGCGATGCGCGACTTCTGGGACGAGACTGGGGGCACGTTCGTCGACACCTCGGCCGAGCACGATCGCACCATCGCGCAGCCGCGAGGCCTGGTCGACAATGCCACGCCGGCGGCGAACAGCATCGGGGCCGACGTCCTCCTGCGCCTCGCCCTCCTCACCGGCGACGAGGCGATGAGCCGCCGAGCCTCCTCCATTCTTCGCGCCGTGGCGCCCGCCCTCGAACGTCAGCCGAGCGCCTTCGGGCGCATGCTGAGCGCGGCCGATCGGCTGCTCGGTGCCCCGATCGACGTCGTCGTGGCCGGCGACCCGCGGTCAACCGAGGCGAGGGCGCTCCGAGAGGCGGCGAGCGCGCCCTACGTCCCGGACCTGGTGCTGACCGGCCTCGCGGACGGGGATCCGCAGGCGAGCTGGCCGCTCTACGACGGAAAGATCACTCGCAATGGCAGCGCCACCGCCTATGCCTGCCGCGGCTACGCCTGCGACGAGCCGACGACGGATCCCGGGCTCCTGGCGGCCCAGGTGGCCGGCCTGGCGTCGCCCGCGCCGACGACCTAGGCCGGCACGTACGCCAGGCGCACCGTCCGACGCCGGTTGTCGGCGTTCGGGTCCAGCAGCGCGATCGACTGCCATGTGCCGAGCGTCAAGCGGCCCTCGACGATCGGCACGGTGAGCGAGGGCGGAACGAGCAGCGGCAGGACATGATCGGCGCCGTGGCCGGCACTCC
>DASVEH010000152.1:0-2832 GCA_036380655.1 Candidatus Limnocylindria bacterium
CGGAGTGGATGATCCTCTCCACCCTGCCGGTCATCCCGCCCGACCTGCGACCGATGGTGCAGCTTGACGGCGGCCGCTTCGCGACCTCCGACCTGAACGACCTCTACCGCCGGGTCATCAACCGCAACAACCGCCTCAGCCGTCTCCTCGACCTCGAGGCGCCGGAGATCATCATCCGCAACGAGAAGCGGATGCTCCAGGAGGCGTGCGACGCGCTGATCGACAACGGCCGCCGTGGCCGCGCGATCGCGGGCACCGGCAACCATCGGCTCAAGAGCCTGTCCGACATGCTCAAGGGCAAGCAGGGCCGGTTCCGCCAGAACCTGCTCGGCAAGCGCGTCGACTACTCGGGACGCTCCGTCATCGTGGTCGGACCCGAGCTCAAGCTGCACCAGTGCGGGCTGCCGAAGAAGATGGCGCTCGAGCTGTTCAAGCCGTTCGTCATGCGGCAGCTGGTCGAGAAGGGCTTCGCGCACAACATCAAGAGCGCCAAGCGCATCGTCGAGCGCGTGCGGCCCGAGGTGTGGGACGTGCTCGAGGAGGTCATCACCGACCACCCGGTCCTGCTGAACCGGGCTCCCACCCTGCACCGGCTCGGCATCCAGGCCTTCATGCCGGTGCTCGTCGAGGGATCGGCCATCCAGATCCACCCGCTCGTCTGCTTCGCGTTCAACGCGGACTTCGACGGCGACCAGATGGCGGTCCACGTCCCGTTGAGCACGGCGGCGCAGCGCGAGGCGAAGGAGCTGATGCTCTCGACCCGCAACCTGCTGTCGGCGGCAGACGGATCGCCGGTGGTCAGCCCGACCCACGACATGGTCCTCGGCTGCTACTACCTGACCATCCAGGTCGACGACGAGATGGGCGCCGGGCGCGCCTTCTCGAGCGCCGACGAGGTGACCATGGCGGCTGCCCTCGGGCAGGTGCACGTCCAGGCTCCGGTCAAGGTCGAGCTCGACCTGTACGACGGGACCGACGAGGACGGGACGGTTCGCAGCCATCCCGAGGTGGTCGAGACCACCGCCGGACGCGTGATCTTCAACCGCGTGCTACCGCGGGAGCTCGGGTTCGTCAACAAGGCGATGGACCGCAAGAGCCTCAAGGAGATCATCGCCCGCTGCTACCGCGACCTCGGCCCGGAGGCCACCGCGACGCTGGTCGACGGGATCAAGGGCGTCGGCTTCCGCTATGCCACCGCCGCCGGCATCACGATCGGCGTCAGTGACCTGGCGGTTCCCAAGCAGAAGGGGAAGCTGCTCACCGATGCGCAGGGCAGGGTCGACGGCATCGATCGCGAGTTCCGGCGCGGCTTCATCACCGACGACGAGCGCTACACCCAGACCGTCGAGGTCTGGCGCAAGGCGACCGACGACGTGACGCAGTCGATGCTCACCGGCCTCGACGATCGGGGTTCGATCATGCTGATCACCAACTCGGGTGCCCGAGGCTCGGTCACCCAGATCCACCAGCTGGCCGGCATGCGAGGCCTGATGGCCGACCCCTCGGGCCGGATCATCGACCTGCCGATTCGCTCGAACCTCCGCGAGGGGATGAGCGTGCTCGAGTACTTCATCTCGAGCCACGGCGCCCGCAAGGGCCTCGCCGACACCGCGCTCCGCACCGCCGACTCCGGGTACCTGACCCGGCGCCTGGTGGACGTGGCGCAGGACGTCATCACCCGCGAGGACGACTGCGGCGCCGATGTCGGCACCTGGATCACGGCCGAGGAGTCCGAGCAGATTCCCGAGCCGTTCCTCGATCGGCTGATCGGCCGCATGGCGGCCTTCGAGGTCGTCGACGAGAAGTCGGGCGAGGTGCTGGTCGAGAAGAACGCCGAGATCGACGAGGAGGCGCTCCTCCGGATCGAGGCGGCGGGAATCGACCGCGTCAGCGTGCGATCGCCGCTCACCTGCGCCGCGCGCCATGGCGTGTGCCGCATGTGCTACGGCCGCAACCTGGCCACAGGACAGCTCGTCGAGCTCGGCCAGGCGGTCGGCATCATTGCCGCCCAGTCGATCGGCGAGCCGGGCACGCAGCTGACCATGCGGACCTTCCATACCGGCGGCGTCGCCGGCGAGGACATCACGCAGGGCCTGCCGCGCGTCGAGGAGCTCTTCGAGGCGCGCATTCCGAAGGGCCAGGCGACCAGGACGGAGATCGACGGCACCGTCGAGGTGCCGCCGGCCTCGGGCGACCAGCCGATCACGGTGCGGGTCACGCACCGCGAGACCTATGACACGACGTTCAAGCTCACGGCGCAGCACGAGATCCTGGTCGCCAACGGCGACGAGGTGACCGAGAGCCAGCTGATGGCTCGCATCGGCGAGGACGACGAGCTCGTCGAGGTCAAGGCGCCGACGGCCGGCCGGGTGACGAAGAAGGGCAACACCCTGACGCTTCACACCGAGGAGGTCGACGTCCGCGAGTACCCGGTCCCGCACTCGGCCCGCCTGCGGGTCGCCGATGGCGACGTCGTGTCGGCCGGCGATCCGCTGACCGAGGGCTCGATGAACCCGAAGGACCTTCTCCAGATCAAGGGCGTGGACACCGTCCAGCGCTTCCTGGTCGGCGAGGTCCAGAAGGTCTATCGGTCACAGGGCGTGACGATCAACGACAAGCACATCGAGATCATCGTGCGCCAGATGTTGCGCAAGGTGACCGTCGACAACGCCGGCGACACCGAGCTGCTCCCGTCGGAGCTGATCGACCGCTTCGAGTTCGAGGAGACGAACAACCGGATCCTCGCCGAGGGCGGGGAGCCGGCAACCGCGCAGACGGTGTTGCTGGGCGTCACCAAGGCGTCGCTCAACACCTCCTCGTTCCTGGCGGCCG
>DASVEH010000153.1:0-3695 GCA_036380655.1 Candidatus Limnocylindria bacterium
GATCATCGCCATCGTGGGCGCCGCGCTCCTCGCCTTCGGCCGGACCGCCCTGACCGGGCCGCTGCGCATCGCCGTGGCGGCGGGAGCTGCCGTCCTCTGGCTCCTCGGCGTGAACGAGCTCATCCTGCTCGCCGCCGGCGCACTTGCGATCGCGGCGGCCCGCACGACGAGCCAGCATCGGTGGGTCGGCGCCGGCGTCGTGCTGCCGGCGGCCACCGCCGTCGCCGCATCTGTGGACCTCCTCACCCTGGGGGGTGTCTTCCTCAAGGCCGGAGCCCTCCTCTACGGCTCGGGATACGTGCTGCTCGCGTTCCTCCGCGGTGACCTGGTCGAGCGTCTGGGGTGGCTCACCGACGCCCAGCTTCTCGACGCGGTGGCCATCGGCCAGGTCACGCCGGGGCCGCTCTTCACCACCGCCACCTTCGTCGGGTACGTCCTGGCCGGCATCCCGGGCGCGGCTGTGGCGACCGTCGCCATCTTCCTGCCGGCCTTCGTGTTCGTTGCGGCCATCGGGCCGATCGCCGACCGGCTGCGCTCGCGGCCGCTCACCGGCGCGCTGCTCGATGGGCTGAATGCGGCTGCGCTCGGGCTCATGGCCGCCGTGTCGGTCCAGCTCGGCATCGCGGCACTCCGCGATCCGCTGACGATCGGCCTGGCGGTCGTGGCCGGCGCGCTGCTGATCCGGGGACGCGTACCGTCGGTCCTGCTCGTCGCCGGCGGAGCGGTCATCGGCCTGCTCGGCGGCGCGGTCGGGATCGGTCCTTAACCCGTCGTTGACACAGCGATAAGGCGTGGTTAAGGCCGATCCCCGAGGCTGAAGGCGTCAACGTGCGCCCGATGCAGCCCCATGGGCCGGCAATCCGGCCATTCCACACCGGAGGAGATCAATTTTGAACCTCACGCGCACCGGGCTGCGGCCCGCGCTCGCGATCACCATGGCGGCGACCCTCATCCTCGCCGCCTGCTCGAGCAATCCGAACCGGGACGGCGAAGGCGCCGGCGACGGGGACGGAATGGCCGGCGAGATCGTGATCTCCGGCTCCTCGACAGTCGAGCCGATCACGTCCATCGTGGCGGAGGACTTCACCGCCGAGAACCCTGACATCCAGTACTCGGTCGACGGCCCCGGTACCGGCGACGGCTTTGCCCTCTTCTGCGCCGGTGAGATCGACATCAGCGACGCGTCACGGGCGATCAACGAGGAGGAGGTCGCGGCCTGCGAGGAGAACGGCATCAGCTACGTCGAGCTGCGGGTGGCCATCGACGGCCTGAGCGTGATCACCTCACCCGAGAACACCGAAGTCAGCTGTCTCGGCTTCGGCGACCTGTACGCGCTGCTGGGACCGGAGTCACAGGGCTTCGAGAGCTGGAGCGATGCCGATGAGCTGGCCGGCGAGATCGGAGCCGATTTCGGCGAGACCCACGCGCCGTACCCCGACGCCGACCTGGTCGTGACCGCGCCGGGCGAGGAGTCGGGCACGTTCGACAGCTTCGTGGAGCTCGTGATCGCCGACGTCGCCGAGGCGCGCGGGCAGGACGAGACGACGCGGCCGGACTACCAGACCTCCGGCGACGACAACGTGATCGTCGAGAACATCGCGGGCTCGGCGACCTCGCTCGGCTGGGTCGGCTACGCGTTCGCGGCGGAGAGCAGCGACAGCGTCAAGGCGCTCGAGATCGACGGCGGCGACGGGTGCGTCGCCCCCACGCCGGAGACGATCGCCAGCAACGAGTACCCGATCGCGCGGCCGCTCTTCATCTACGTGAACGCCGCGGAGGCCGAAGCGCGACCGGAGCTGGCGGCCTTCGTGGACTACTACCTCTCCGATGACGGGATGGCCGCCGTCACCGAGGCCGACTATGTCGCCCTCGACACTGCGGCCCTCGAGGAGACCCGCGCGGCCTGGGAAGGCCGCTGACCGAGGGGCCTCCACCTCCACCGGGCCGGGCGAGCCCCTCTCGTCCGGCCCGGTGCTCGCCCCGACGTACCATGACTCACCGATGACGGCCAGCGCCGACCGCAGACCCCTCACGCCCGGCGACTTCCAGATCGCCGGCCGGCGCCGCACCCGCGAGCGCCTCGTTCGCGCGTTCTTCCTGTCCGCCGCCGCGCTCTCGATCGTCGTCAGCGTCGCGATCGTCTTCGCGCTGCTCGGAAACGCCCTCTACTTCCTGATCAACGTCGACAAGAGCTCGCTGGTGACCGATGGCTGGTTCCCGCGGCGTGCCATGTACGACATCGCCACCATCGTGGCGGGCACGCTCGTCATCAGCGGCGTCGCCATGCTGGTGGCCACGCCGCTCGGCCTGGGCGCCGGCATCTACCTGAGCGAGTACGCCACGCCCCGCGTTCGGAAGCTGCTCAAGCCGGCCCTCGAGATCCTGGCGTCGATCCCCAGCGTCGTGCTCGGCTTCTTCGCGCTCACCTGGATCAGCCCGAACCTCGTGCAGCCGCTCACCGGAGCGCCGCTCTCGAACATGGCGGCCGCCGGGCTGGCGGTCGGCATCCTCATCACGCCGCTGGTCGCCTCGATCAGCGAGGACGCCATGCACGCGGTGCCGAGCTACCTGCGCGAGGCCGCGTACGGGCTCGGCGCGCGGAAACGGACGACGAGCCTGCGCGTGGTGGTGCCGGCCGCCGTGTCGGGCATCGTCGCCGCCCTCCTCCTCGGCGTGTCGCGGGCGATCGGCGAGACGATGATCGTCGCCATCGCGGCCGGCGGCACCGGCGGGTCGCTGTTCGAGCTGAACCCCTTCGAGCCGGGCCAGACGATGACGGCGGCGATGACCGCGCTGGCCATCGGGTCGGACCAGGTGCGCGGCGCCGCGCTGACCTTCGAGAGCCTCTTCTTCGTCGGGATGCTCCTCTTCCTCATCACGCTGGCGCTGAACCTGGTCAGCGACGCGTTCGTTCGACGCGTGCGGCGGCAGTACTGATGGCCGCACGGGCCCCCGCCATCACCACGCGCGAGGCGGTGGAACGCCGCCTCCACGCCGGCGGCGGCGATACCGGCGGCCTCCTGCTCCACGGCGTGCTGCTGCTGTCGCTGCTCATCTCGCTCGGCGTGCTCGTGGTGCTGGTCGGCGACATCCTCATCCGGTCGTTCCCCGTGTTCGCGGAGCGGCCGGCCGATTTCCTGACCTCGCCGCTCTCGTCACGGCCCGCGCGCGCCGGCATCGCGCAGGGCATCCTGGGATCGGTGCTGCTGATGGCGTTCGTGGCCGTCATCGCGCTCCCGCTCGGCATCGGCGCGGCCATCTACCTCGAGGAGTACGCGCGGGACACCTGGCTGTCGCGAGTCATCCGCACCAACATCCGGAACCTTGCCGGCGTGCCGTCCATCGTGTACGGGCTGCTCGGGCTCGCCATGTTCGTCAGCACGCTGGGCCTGGGCAAGTCGCTGGTCGCCGGCGGCCTGACGCTCGCGGTGCTGGTGCTCCCGATCGCGGTGATCACGACCTCCGAGGCGCTGCGGGCGGTGCCCAACAGCATCCGCGAGGCCGCCTACGGGGTCGGAGCAACCCGCTGGGAGACGGTCCGCAGCCACGTGGTGCCGTACGCGGCGCCGGGCATCCTGACCGGCACCATCCTCTCCCTGGCGCGCGCCTTCGGCGAGACCGCACCGCTCCTGATGGTCGGCGCCATCGCTGGCACCTTCCGCTCCGGCGGCATCGGCGACATGCTGACCGGCTCC
>DASVEH010000154.1:0-3115 GCA_036380655.1 Candidatus Limnocylindria bacterium
CACTGGCCGGCTCGTTCCTCGTCAGCTACGCGCGCGCACGGGCGGAGGGCATCGGGCTGGAGGCAAGCGTCGGGCGGGCGCCGCGCACCGAGCGCCTCGTGCTCGTCATCGCCGGGGTCGCCCTGGCGGGCCTCGGCTATACGCCGATCCTCATCGGCATCCTGGGTCTGCTCGCCGTGCTGACGGTGGTGACCGTGATCCAGCGCATCTGGCACGTCTGGCGCCTGAGCCAGGCCGCCACCCCAACCCTCACCAAGGAGAACTGACGCATCGTGGCTTCGAAGAACGGCAAGGCCGCCACCAACGGTCATCGGTCCAGCGACGGCAAGGTCCGGGTCGCCATCGTCGGCGTCGGCAACTGCGCGAGCAGCCTGGTCCAGGGTCGCTACCACTACGCCGATGCCAAGGACGGCGACTTCATCCCGGGCCTGATGCACGTCAACCTGGGCGGCTACCACGTCCGTGACATCGAGTTCGTTGCCGCCTTCGACGTCGACCGGAACAAGGTCGGCAAGGATCTCTCGGAAGCGATCTTCGCGGAGCCGAACAACACCTTCAAGTTCTCCGATGTGCCTCACCTCGGCGTCCCGGTCGAGCGCGGCATGACCCACGACGGGCTCGGCAAGTACCTCTCGGAGATCATCGAAAAGGCGCCCGGCCCGACCGCCGACATCGTCAAGATCCTGAAGGATCGCCAGGTCGACGTGATGGTCAGCTACCTGCCGGTCGGGTCCGAGCAGGCGACGAAGTGGTACGCGGAGCAGGCGATCCAGGCCGGCGTGGCCTTCGTCAACGCCATCCCCGTCTTCATCGGCCGCGAGCCGTACTGGCAGCGTCGCTTCGCCGAGGCCGGCCTGCCGATCATCGGCGACGACATCAAGTCGCAGGTCGGCGCCACGATCACGCACCGTGTGCTGACCCGCCTCTTCATGGACCGGGGGGTGAAGATCGACCGCACCTACCAGCTGAACTTCGGTGGCAACACGGACTTCCTGAACATGCTCGAGCGATCGCGCCTCGAGTCGAAGAAGATCAGCAAGACGAACGCCGTGACCTCCATGATCGACTACGAGATCGACGACGACGACATCCACGTCGGACCCAGTGACTACGTCCCGTGGCTGAAGGACCGCAAGTGGTGCCACATCCGGATGGAGGGAACCACCTACGGCGACGTGCCGCTCAACCTCGAGCTCAAGCTCGAGGTGTGGGACTCGCCCAACTCCGCCGGCGTCATCACCGATGCCCTGCGCTGCGCGAAGCTCGGGCTCGATCGTGGCCTGGCCGGCACCCTCGTCGCGCCGAGCTCGTACTTCATGAAATCGCCGCCGATCCAGATCCACGATGACATCGCCCACAATCGCGTCGAGGACTTCATCCGCGGAGAGGACAACGAGACGCTCGTCGGCACGGAGAAGGTCGCCCCGCGCAAGCCGCGGAAGGTGGCCGTGGCGAACGCGAAGGTGAAGGCGAGGGCGGCCGCCGCGGAGGTGGCGTAGCATCGGCCGCATGGCGGCGGACACCTGGCAGAGTCGCGGCGGCGAGCCCGTGGCCGATGGCGAGCGCAAGCGGGAGGCGCTCACCTACTGGCTCTACCGCGCCGCGGAGCGGGTCATCGCGACGCTGCCGCGGGCGCTCTCCATGCCGGCTGCGGCCGCGGTCGGCAACCTCGCCTACGACCTGGCCGGCCCCAAGCGCGGCGTCGTCCACGACAACCTCGCGCATCCCATGGGGCTCGATCCCGGAGATCCGCGGGTGAAGGCGGCAGCGCGACGCGCCTTCCGCAACTACGCCAAGTACCTCGTCGACATGATGCGCATCGGCGACCTCTCCACCGAGGAGGCGGCGGCCCTCGTCAGCATCGACGACGTGGGCGTCCTGACCCGGGCGGGCGCCGGCGGCACGGGGGTCCTCCTGTGCACGTTCCACGTCGGCGGCATGGACCTCATCGGCCCGGCGGTGAAGCTGAGCGGCGAGGCGCTGCACGTCGTCGCCGACGACACGACCTACGGGCGCCTCTTCGATCACCTCTCCGCGGCGCGCGCCCGGCAGGGCGTCTTCGTCATCGGCTGGCGCAACCTGAGGGGCCTCTTCCGCGTGCTCCGCGCGAACGGCAACCTCGCCCTCTTCTGCGACGGCGGCTACCGGCGCGGTGACGTCCCGGTCGAGCTGTGCGGCGAGCCCACCACCTTCCCCATCGGTCCGGCCACCCTGGCGGCCAAGACCGGCGCGCCGATGCTGCCGATCTGGTGCCGCCGCGACCGCAACGACCGCTTCGAGGCGGGCGGGCTGCCGACCATCCACTGCACAAGCACCGAGCCGGCCGAGATCCACCGCGCAACCCAGGCGCTCGCCGATGCGCTCGGCGGCGTGATCGCCGAGGATCCGGGACAGTGGTACATGTTCCGGCCCGTCTGGCCGCAGACCGATGCGGACCGAACGCGGGCGGCGGCGGCGCTGGCGGCCGCGCGGCGGGGCGAGGACTGGACGAAGATCGCCGCCTGATGCTGCGCCTGGGGCTCGAGATCGCCGATCGCATCGTCGCAGCGCTCCCGTCCGCAGCGGCCTACGCGCTCGCCGACGTCGCCGGCGACGCCTGGTACCGGCTGGCGCCGGGGCGCCGGCGGCTGGTGGCCGCCAACCTGGCACGGGTATGCGCCGCGACCGGTCGGCCCTCGCGGGGCCCTGAGCTTCGCAAGCTCGTACGCTCCGCCTTCCGCAACCATGCGCGCTACTACGTCGAGCTGCTGCGGACGCCCCACTATCCGGCCGACCGGATCGAGGAGATCGTCGACGTGCCGAGCTGGGATGCCTTCGCGACCGCGCTGCGCGCCGGGCCCGGCATGCTCGTCAGCTCGCATCTCGGCAACTTCGAGCCATTCGGCGTCTTCATCGCCGCGCAGGGCATCCACCCCCTCTCCCCGATCGAGGAGATCGAGCCGAAGGCTCTCTTCGACTTCCTCGCCTCGCGGCGCGGGGGCGCCATGGTCGAGCTGGTGCCGCTCCGTCGCGCGCGACGGGCCCTGAATGCGCGCCTCCGGGCGGGGGGCACGGTCGGGATCATCGGCGACCGCGATCTCGCCGGGGACGGCCATCCGGTCACGATCTTCGGCCA